>NZ_JBIUCP010000053.1:0-24211 GCF_044538765.1 Acinetobacter sp. ABJ-A23_2 | reverse complement strand
GAATATGCTAAATATAATATCTAACATGTTCATAATATGAAAAAGTAAAGATTTTCATTAAAAAAAGAGACCTTAAATTGGTCTCTTTTTTTAATGAAAACTTAAACCATTTTTTGAACATTTTGTACTTTGGGTAAAGTTTATTTTATTCTTAAATACAACGCAATCACGGTACCAACAAATATCATAATGAATAACGGTACACGAGATAAAGGGAAGCTACCTGAGTAATCTTTCACTATACCCATAATAGATTTCATAAGACCAGTAACAAATAAAAAGTGATCTTCTAATATTTAAAATAAGTTTTATGCGTTTGTAGAGGTAAGAATAATCAAATATTTCATTATTCTAGAAGATTCTTTTTTTATCTTTATTGAGAATTTCATTCTATATAGAGTAAATGCTAAATCGAAATCTAAGGAAATTGCACTATTATTGGCGTTAAAGAAGGCTCTCAAAGTTGTAGGCTTATTTATTACACATTGCTTAAAATATATACAGAAACCTCTCTAAAACGAATTGGAACGCTACAAACATGGATGTTAATTTGAATTCCACTCTTCCCAATAAGTGAGGTGAGCAATGAAATTGTTAGCTCTGATTAGCATGGGAGTTGCAGCGAGTTATTGGTATAAAACTATAAAAGATAGCAAGCCAACTCTTCTGAAACCAAATTTTGATGAAATAGTAAAAAACTTTGTAATAGCAGAATTTAAAGTTTAATACATATTAATAGCCATAATTAAATAAAAAGCTCATCGGAAGATGGGCTTTTTTGTTGGAGTAAAGACAGAAAAACTTATAGTTTTCATATAAAAATAGGAAAATATTGATCCATCTTAGCGTCTATATATTTGTTATAAATAAAAAAGAGACCATTAATGGGTCTCTTTTGATTAAATTTTTTATTTCTAAAAGCTAAACCACTTTTTGGACCTTCTGTGCTTTCGGTAAAGTCGGTTTTCTTCCTAAATACAACGCAATCACGGCGCCAATAAATGTCAGAATGCAGAGAGGTAAAAGAGAAACAGGGAAGCTACCCGAGTAATCTTTCACTATGCCCATAATAGAGTTCATAAGCCCAGTACCCACATGCGCAATGGTATTCACCGCTGCAATACCTACCGCCACTAAAGTAGGCGGTAAGCGCTCAGAAACCAAAGCCCAGAAAGGACCTTTAATGGCATAGTTACCCATCAAAACAAGTGAGAATAGAAGTAAGCTCAAGGTTAAAGATGAAGTAAAAATAGTAAGGAACAAACCGAAACTCGTCACAAACAATGGAATAGCTGTGTTAAGGCTCTTATTACCACTCTTATCGGCATGTACACCCCAAACAATCATGAAAGCGGCAGCTAAACCAAACGGAATCATATTTAACAGACCAGTTTGCATGGCTGTTAAATGAAAGGCCTTTAAAATCTGAGGCATCCATAATGATAAAATATTGCTGGTTGCTGAACTTCCTGCATAAATAATCGCAAAGAACCATAAATATTTATTGGTAATCAGAAGCTTAAACTTACTCTTTTTCTGCTCGGCACTGTCTTGTTTCTCGGTATTTAACTGCTGGTTTTTTTCAAAAGTCAAAGTACTCGACAGCCATTCTCTTTGTTCGGAACTTAACCATTTAACATGATTCGGGTTATTTGGAAGCCAAACTAAACACAATAGACCAAGCAAAATTGCAGGTAATGCCTCAAAAATTAAAAGCACTTGCCATCCACTTAAGCCCAGTAAACCATGCAAGCCTAACAGTAAGGCAGATAATGGTGAACCAATAAAATTAGATAAAGGAATAGCCACCATAAATACGGCAACAATTCGGGCCATATATCGTTTAGGGAACCATAACGTTAAATACAGTAATACGCCTGGGAAAAATCCAGCTTCGGCAGCGCCGAGTAAAAACCGTGAAATTGCATATGAAATAGGGCCAGTAATAAATGCAGTACAGCAACCGACAATACCCCAAGTAATCATGATTCTGGCAATCCAGATACGTGCACCTAGCTTTTCCATGGCCATGTTACTTGGAATTTCAAATATGACATATGCAATAAAAAATAATGTCGCACCAAAACCAAAGGCGGTAGCAGTTAAACTAATTTCTTGATTCATGGTTAAAGCGGCGAATCCAATATTCACCCGATCAATATAAGCGATGAAATAACAAAGAATGAGGAAGGGAAGAATACGAAAAGAAAGTTTACGGATGGTTGACTTTTCTACTTCCGATATAGAGATATCATTTTTCATACATACTCCTTATGTACGTGAGAAACCAAACAGCTCGGTAGGGTTTTGATTTAAAATTAAACATTGCTCGTGTTTATCAAACACAATCTGTTTAAAGGCATGAATCGCGTCTTCATAAGTCATATATGATTCATGTTGGGTATGGGGCCAGTCACTTCCCCAAACAAGCTTATGTAAAAAACCTTTGTCTTTTAAAATGTTATAGGCTTGTTGGGCAGTATTTATGTTGTTTGGAGCAGTACCCAAACGATAGAAACCAGACACTTTAATCCAGTGCTGCTTGACATTAAGCAAGCTTAAAAACTTTTGATAATCTGGATCATTAATCCCTTTAATGCGGTCAACGCGACCAAAATGGTCAATCACCACATCAAAGTTGTATTCATCTAATTGTGGTAAAAGCTGAACCAGATATTTTGGCGGTGCGTGTAACTCAACTTGCCAGTTGAGGCTTTCCACATTACGTAAAAATTTTTGCCAGTCAGGCGTATTTAGCGCAGGAGGGCTAAGACCAAATAGATTTAAGCGAACACCAACGATGCCTTGTACTTTAAGATTCACTAGCTCATCAAAAGCCGTGGTATGTTGAACAACGGCGATCCCTTTTAAACGCTCAGGGTATTGCTGAATTGCATTTAACATCGCTTTGTTATTGGTACCCAAAAAGCTGGGTTGAACCAAAACACCATGCGTGAAATTATGTTCATCAAGATGAGAGATAAAACTTTGTACAGTTGCATCATAATCAGGTGCATAACGTGCTGTTTCGATACTGTGGTCCTGTGTCGAAAAAACATGTGCATGTGTATCTATACAGTTCATTTTCATCTCACATTACAAATTTTAAAGCGAAAATAGCGATTAAAGCGGCAATGACTCCTACAGGAATTGCTTTAAATAACAGTTGATTAAAGAATTTGGTTTTGTCGATATCTGCTGGTGCTGAAGCCATAATGAGACTACCGCCAGACGAGAAAGGAGAAATCGCTGTAGACTGAGCGCCAACCACAATACAAATGAACAGCACTAGTGGGTTTAGGCCAGAGCTAAGTGCAAGCGCCGGAACAATGGGGAATAAGGTAGGAGCAACCACGCCTAGAGTGCTTGAAAATACAGACATAATGGCACTGATCAGACATAAAAGTACTGGAATGACCCACACAGGAACATTGTTTGCTAACCATTCAGATAGGGTAGTAATAATGCCAAGTTTCACCCCTAATGCGATGAGCATACCGACACCGCAAATCATGATCAGTGTTCCCCAAGGCACAAGTGCAATGACCTTTTTCTCATCGGCAAGTTTCATAAGTAAACTAATGAGGGAGAAGGTAATGGCAAGGAAGGCAATATCAATTTTGGAGTTTAAAAAGCTAATCGTTTTTACGTCGGGAAAAACAAGATGCAAGATTGGAAAAACTAAAACAATCGACATCATTAAAACTATAAGGAAAATTGATTGTTTCTGTTTTTTGTCGAATGGCTCAGGCTTTTGATCTTCAATTACAATTGAATTACTTTTTCTATTCCAAAGGGTATAAATTCCCAACACCGCAATTGGAATAATTAAAGTTAAGACAAAAATTCCACTGCTATATGAAAAAGCTGTTTGTGAGCTAATGCCAGTATTTTCCATTAAGCTTCGGAAAATAATGCCACTTTGCGATGTCATAAAGTTTGCGCCAGCTAAAGCGCCGTAATTTGCAGCCATCCCACCAATAATCATATTCATATTGGTTTTTTTACACAGCAGCAGTGTAATGGGTGCCATAAAGGCTAGTACTGTATAAAAACCAGCTCCTAGGCCAGCAATAATGGTTGCTGCGAAAAAAATCGCTAAAGGTAAAAACTGAGGAAACTTACGGCATTTATATAAAAGATGGCTGGCAAGCTTCTCTAAAGCACCATTTGCCAAAGCAAAGTTATAAAACAAAGTAACGGATAAAATAATAAAGAAAATTTTGACAGGCCATAATTCAATAACTTCGGAAGGTTTAAGACCCATGCCAAAGCAACCAATCAGGTAGGCAAACGCTATCGTAAAAAATCCGATATTGATTTTTGTTTTATAACCTAAGCCTATAGATACAGCTAAAGCTATCAGCATCAATGCGGTCATATTATCTTCCTTGATAAATATATAAACATCTAAACATATATATGTTTGCTTTTTTGTATTACACAGAACTATGCTAATATTGTCAAATCGATTTCATAATGTTTAACGCAAATGCTTGATGAGACTGCATTTAAAAATTTTAAATTGCCAAGATATGAAAAGGTCCGTTGGGAACTTCAAAAACTACTGATTCAGTCAAAATGGACAGTTGAAGAGCCTATTCCAAGTGAACAAGAACTTGCGCAAATGTATAGCGTATCGGTAGGAACCGTGAGAAAGGCTGTAGAAGGACTAGTCGAAGACGGTTTGTTAGTTAAACAGCAAGGCAAAGGTACTTTCCTTAAGCAACCTAACTTTGAAAACTCACTTATTCGTTTTTTTAGATTGCGTAATAAAAAAGGAGAGTTCATTCAGCCACAAGGACAAATTAAAACAGTAGAAGTCTGTGATGCCATACCCGAAGTCAATGTAGAGTTAGGGATTGGTCCTAACGAAAAGTTGCTTTATATCGAGCGTGTACGTAAGCATGAAGAAGTCGTTGTGTTAAGCGAAAGAATCTGGCTGCCTGAGCATTTGTTTAAAAATCTGGAAGAAATTCCAATCGCTGAGTTTGGGAATCTACTTTATCCTTTTTATTATCAGCACTGTGGCCAATTTATTTCTTCTGCAACAGAACGGTTAACTTTCGAGAAAAATATTAAAGATAGCCATTTAAATAATAAGCTTGAAGATCCTTTGGTTAAGGTATGCCGTATTGCAAAAAACCTTGAAGGTGTGGCAGTCGAATACCGTGAGTCTTATGGTTTGGCCGATAATTTTCATTATGAGATAGCGATTAATTAGTATCTAACGGTGATACCTGATTTCAGTGTTTATTTGATTGTTGGAATCAGGGTGTTTTTGTCTTTATAAATGATGATTAAAAGAAAAATTTAATTCTGCCAATACGGTGTGTCTCCATAGACTTCAGCAAAATAATCTATCACCACTCGAATATTTAAGGGTGGATGGCGGACATTTGGATAAATGGCTGCAATATGTTGTGGCTGGGATTTAATCGCGACTTCATATTCAGGTAAAAGTTTTATTAAGTGACCCTGTTTTAATGCTTCGCCAATCAGCCAGTCAGGAAATAAAACAATCCCCATGCCATGAAGCGCGGCTGTCATTAAGCTCTCGGCATTATTCGATGAAAGTAAGGGAGTAATTGGATAATGTACCCATTCTTCAGTAGGCTTTCTCACTAACCAGCGGTTAGGCCCTTCAAAGCCTTTATAGACTAGGCACTTGTGTTGATTAAGTTCTTTAGGCTGATCAAGCGTACCGTATTTGGCAACATACTGAGGAGACGCCGCTAAATGATACTTTTGTGTAGCAAAAATACGTGCATGAAATGATGAATCAGTCAGCGTTCCAATTCGGAATATTAAATCTGTGCTTTCGCGTAATGGATCTATAAATTCATCGGTTTGAATCAATTCTATTAAAAGTCTTGGATAACGCTCTGACAATCCTGCCAGCCACGGCGCAATATGCCGTTGTCCAAAAAACACAGGGGCATTAATTCGGACGAGTCCCGATGGCTCTATGGTTTTATCTTGTAAAGCCTTTTGGGCTTCATCGAATTGTTCGGTAATTTTTTTGGCATATTCAAAAAATAATTTGCCCGATTCGGTTGGCGTGATTGCTCGCGTATTTCGGTAGAAAAGTTGTTGCCCCAACGCATCTTCAAGTTGTTGAATGGTTCGAGAAATCATGGAGGCAGACACATCTTCTTTACGTGCTACATTCGAGAAGTTTTGAGCATTGTAAACACTAATAAAGAAGCGAAGCGTGCGGATATCAATCGAATTTGTTAAATCCATTTGTGCAATTTCTGCAAAAGTGATTCATGAATTATGCTGTTTTTCTGATGAATTGGCTACCTTAGTATTCGTTGCCTAGATACAGATGAGGCAATGTAGATGCAAATTCTATTACTACTCCTAACCATTTTAGGGGGAATGGGGCTATCGGTCGAAGCAGGGCTTTTGGGGCCGTTAGGAAAGGAGGTGGGTGAGTTATGGGCCACCTTTAGTATTTTTGGTGTGGGTGCAGCACTTACCTTTTTACTCATGCTGTTTTTTAGTCCACGTAATAGTCCTTCATTTTTTACACTTCCATCTTGGCAATTACTCGGTGGTGTTCTTGGTCCTGCTTACGTCATTATTTTGACCATTACGACTCCAATTATCGGTATTGCCATGACCATGATTGGCATTTTAGCGGGACAGGTATCTAAAAGTCTGATTATTGACCACTATGGTTTACTGGGAACTCCGCGCCGAAAGGTAGACCGTAAACAAATTTTGGCACTCATCTTTATTGTTGCTGCACTTGTACTTGTCGCAAAAGCATAGGAGACCTGCATGACAATTTTAATGATTCTTCTCGCTGTGATTGGTGGTGCTTTGCTGAGTGTACAGGCCGCAATTAATGGTCAACTTGGAGCAAAAGTAGGTGTATTTCGTAGTGCTTTTTTGACTTTCTCGGTCGGTGCTCTAATTACAGCGCTGCTTATTTTTTATTTTGAACCTAAACAAACCTTAACCTTGTTAGATGTTCCTAAATGGCAGTTATTAGGGGCTATGTGTGGCGTACCTTATATTGTCATTATGGTACTGGCTGTACAAAGAATTGGGGCTGCGGTTGCTACTGTGGCTGTGATTTTTGGGCAACTTTTGATGAGTATATTGATTGATAACTTTGGCTGGTTCGGCAATGAAACGCTTCCTTTTTCATTGTATCGATTAGGGGCGCTAATTTGCTTAGGGATTGCTTTATATTTTATTTATTCAAGTAGTCAGGATACAAAAGTAGAAGGGTAATACAGACTTAATATTGAAATTGATATAGGTCTCATTGTTAGTTACAAGCAGACCATACTTAATATTTTAAGCATACTCATAAATGAGAGAAGTCGCTTGATGAGAGATAGAATTAAAATATAAGAAATATGGTAAAGTTAAAAACCAACTTCAATACATTTAAAATTGATACAAATATTGTAGGAAAAACATGGTTAAAATTAAACCTCACCCAGCAACAAGCGGAAATGCATCGGCTGATCGCCTTTTAACTTTGTTAACTGCTTTTAGAATAGGTGATAAATCTTTAACCCTAGCAGAACTCGCTGAACGAACAGAATTAAATAAAGCAACTATCATGCGCTTAATCGTTTCGCTAGAAGATTTTGGTTTTGTTAACCGTCTTTCTGATGGCAGATATACGCTTGCTAGTGAAGTCATGCGTTTAAACACAATTTATCAAGATGCATTAGACTTAGAAAGACACGTCGTGCCTTGTTTACAGCAACTTGTAGATGAAATTGGTGAGACGGCTTCATTTTACGTTAAGCATGGCGCATATCGCCTTTGCCAATATCGTATCAATTCTACTCATCGATTACGCGTTCATATTCAGCCAGGTGAAGTTCGACCAATGGATGGGGCTGCAGGCGCTCAAGCCTTACGATCTACCCATGAACAAATTTTATCTAGAACTGAACCTTTTTATTCAACGGGTGTAACAGAACCGCATGCGGCTTCAATGGCATTGCCTGTATTTGATGCGCAAAATGATGTAGTTGGAGCATTGGTTGTTTCAGGTCCATCGAGCCGTTTTACTTTAGAAATTGCAAAGTCTGTAAGTGATTTTTTCTTCAAAATTGCAGATGATTTAACGAAGAGTTTGGGCGGTAAGAGTATTCGTAATTAATTCTAATATTGTAAATATAAAAAAAGGGGCTAATGAGTTAGCCCCCTTTTTTATTTATGCTATTTATGAAGTACTTTGTGGCTGGTTAAACAACACAGCTTTCTTTCTAGACATAATAAAAACCATGATAGCTGACACAAGATTTAAGGCTGCAAGTGGAAGTAAGGCGATAGCATGACTTCCTGTTGCATCATGAATTGCGCCATAGATATTCACCATCATGCCGCCACCAATCAGGTTGGCACATGCGCCAATTGCTGCTAGACCTGCCGCCGTTGTAGTCGGTGACATCCATGAAGATGCCAAAGCCCAGAAAGGACCTTTTGCAGAATAAGCACCAATTAAAACGATACTGAGTAAAAAGATTGTGCCAATAAGTGAAGACGTGAACAAAGCAATTAATAAACCAATTGTGATCATCAATAGAGCGATTGCTGTGTGCCAAAGGCGTTCATTTTTACGATCTGAGCTGCGACCCCAAAGAATCATGGCAATAGAAGCGATGCCATAAGGAATTGCATTGACTAGACCAATTTCTACATTACTCAAACCGAATGACTTAATTAATTGTGGTGCCCAAACACTCATCGTACTACCAGCAGCAGAAGCACCAGAATAGATAATGATCATAGTCCAAATATATTTATTCTTTAAAAGTTGCCATAGTGAAATATGACCAATTGGCGTTTTTTGTTGGCGTTCAAACTGTAGTCTTTCAACTAACCAAGCTTTTTGCTCGTTATTGAGCCATTTTGCTTGTTCTGGTCGATCAGTGAGAACAAACAGACAAGCGATACCCAGTAAAACCGCAGGAATACCTTCTAAAATAAATAGCCAATGCCATCCACGCATGCCCATCCACCCATCTAGGGATAATAAAAAACCAGATAATGGTGAACCTAGAAAGTTTGCACCCGGAATTGCCACCATGAATATTGCCACCATTCTGGCTCTATAATTGGCAGGTAACCAATAGGTTAAATATAAAATTACACCAGGGAAAAAACCTGCTTCGGCAGCGCCGAGTAAGAACCGCATAATATATAACGATGTGGAGCTTTCAACGAATGCGGTTGCGGATGATATTACCCCCCACGTCACCATAATTCGGGCAATCCATACTTTTGCTCCAAATTTTTGCATGGCGAGGTTGCTGGGTACTTCAAATAGAAAATATGCAAAGAAAAATAAGCTACTGGCAAAACCAAAAGCAGTAGCTGTTAATCCAAGGTCTTCATTCATTTGTAATGAAGCCATACCAATATTGCCACGATCAATAATAGCGATGACATAACAAATTGTTAAAAAAGGCAGTAATCGCCACGCTACCTTGCGCATCGTTTCACGTTCAATCGCACTCGGTTGAGAGTATTCTGTAGACATAAAAAAAATCCTTTTTTATATTCAATATTTTAATTGTTCTTGCATCTAAAAGCTTAGAAACAATTGAGTTCCATGATTAACTATTGAGTAACTTCCAGTTAGCGATAGCTCGTGGGTTTAGTAGTTGACCATTCCAAATACTCACGATTTGTTCGAGTGCTAATAGACCGACACGATTACGTGAATCTGTTGTGTTTGCTCCTATGTGAGGAGTAACAACTAAGTTAGGTAATTCCCATAATGGGTTATCTTTTTCTGGCGGTTCTGAAGGAAAAGTATCCAGACCTGCACCAGCAATTTTATTATTTTTAAGTGCATCAACTAATGCAGCTTGATCAATTAATTCACCACGTGCTGTATTAATTAAGATGCTTGAGCGTTTCATCTTTTCAAATTGAGGGTAAGAAAATAAGTGTCTATTCTCTGCTGTAAGCGGACAATGTAAGCTAATAATGTCACTGTTTTCTAAAAGTTTTTCAAAGTCATGCTCTTGTTCTACATAATCTAGCTCTGGCAAATTTTGTAGAAACGGATCGTATACTTTTACTTTCATATTTAACGGAGCGACTAACTTCATGAGTATGCTGCCGATTGCTCCTAAACCAATTAATCCCAGCGTTTTGCCATATAGCTCCACACCATTTGCACTTGCTTTGTCCCAATGACCTTCTCGGATCCGTTGGTCTAACCATGTGACTTGTCGAGCAACATTAAACATAAGGGCAAAAGCGTGTTCGGCAACAGATTGTGCATTTGCACCTACAGCAATAGTGACAGGAATTTTTCTTTCAGCAGCAGCCTGAGTGTCGATTGTGTCAAACCCAACGCCATGTTTTGCAATCACTTTTAAATTATCAGAAGCAAAAATCATATCCCTAGAAAGTTTGCCTGTTCGAACAATGATTGCATCAGGTTGTTCATCATGGATGAGTTTTTCCATTTCATCTTTTGCCATGTAGGGTTCAGTTGGAATCAACTGAATATCATGGGATTGAGCATACAGTAACGCATCTGAAGTTAATGTTGGTCCCGTGATAAGAACTTTACGTTTCATTTTTGGCTTGCACTCCATTTAAGTATTTTGAACAAAATACGTCCTTAGTGGTTTATATTATTAAAACGACATTTCAAAAAATTAGTCAATAGAAAAAATAATTTTAAAAATTGAGTAAATTTTAATTAAATTTAATTTAAAAATGAAATGACATTTCAAAAAAATGCTGTCATATTAATTTGCACAAGAAAACTGATGTAAGGGAAAAATTATGGCAATTGGTTTTAGAGTGCTAAAAAACGACAGAAAAGTTGAGCAGAAATGGATTGAACAATATCGAGATCTACCAGTCGCTAATGTCAGTGACTCAATGAATCGAATGACTTCAGGTGGGGCTCAATTAAGACCAATGCATAAAAAGGGATATCTTTGTGGACCAGCCATTACAGTTAAGGCGCGTCCGGGTGACAACTTGATGTTGCACTACGCTATTGATATTGCCCAAGCGGGAGATGTCATTGTGGTTGATGCGGGTGGCGATCTAACCAATGCATTAATTGGAGAGATGATGGTTGCTTATGCCATTAAGAAAGGTATAGCCGGCATTGTTATTAATGGTGCTATTCGTGATTCAGTTGTAATTGGAGAGGGTGAATTTCCACTTTTTGCAGCAGGAATTTCACATCGAGGACCTTATAAAGACGGACCGGGGGAAATTAATGTCCCTATCGCAATCAATGGAATGGTAATTGAACCTGGAGACTTGATTTTAGGGGATGAAGATGGGCTTTTAAGCGTGCCATATGCGGAAGTTGAAGAAGTTTATCTGAAAGCAAGCGCCAAACATGCCGCTGAACAAAAGCAATTAGAGCAAATCGCCGTAGGTGAAAATGATCGTAGTTGGGTGATTAACAGCTTAAAACAAAAGGGATGTGAATTACCGGAATAAGGTCATTCAAAGCTATTCAAACAGGAAGGGAACTAGCGAAGTCAATGATTGAGCTTCGTTAGCCTATCTAAAGTTAATTCAATAATCATTATTTTACTGATTGAAAAAATAGGAAATTTCAATTCGGTCTATGTGATTTCGTCTAAAGGAAAAGGACATGAAACATAAAGGGATTATTTATTTATCGTTATTAATGGGTATGACTCTGCAGCAAGCCAAAGCTGAAAGCCAAGATAACTCAGCGCTAAATGAAAAAATAATTAAATTACAACAGCAAATAGATTATCTGATGGAGCAGCAGAACTTAAATCAAAATAACGGATTGAATAAAGCACCTGAATTGAGTCAAAGCAAAACATCAAATACTGACAAACCTGTTTCGGCTGATCAGACTAAAATTAAATTTTATGGAAATATACGTGTTGATGCTGCGTATGATTTTGAAGGTTCAACCCGTACTATTGCGAATAAAACAGGGTCAATACCATTAGATAATTCAAACTCAACAAGTAAATCATTAAATGTTTCTGCCGCGACTTCACGTGTAGGGGTGGATATCGTTAAGCCGACCTCGAAGGGAGATTTAGTTGGAAAGTTAGAAGCCGATTTCATGGGAAGTGGTGGAGATAACGGGAATGGTTCGGTTCGGGTTAGACACGCTTATATTTCACTAGGAAATTGGCTAATTGGTCAGACGACTTCACCTTTTGTGAATAGTGATACAGCGCCAAGTTTGGTTGATTTTACAGGTGCAATGGGCACAGGAACTCAGCGTAATATCCAAATCCGTTATCAGCACTTCGTTGATGCCAAACAAAAATTATTAGTCGCTTTGGAAGGTGGTGATGTTGAAAATAAAAATGTAGAAGGTGGAAGTCGTCTTCCTGCATTAACCATGCGATATGAATTTAAAAATCCAGATTTTTTGGTTCAATTGCATGGCATGCTTCATGAAAATCGAGCAGTTTCTGACACGAATGAAGAGCAAACTAAACTTGCTTGGGGTGCTGGATTAGGCACAAAGTATAAGCTTTCTGAAAATGACTCAGTTGTGTTTAATTACTACCACATAGCGGGTGATAATCGTTATATGCTTTATTCAAAAGATAATGACGCGTTCTACTTTGATCAAAATCAAATGTATTTAAGTGAATTTGATTCTGTCGAGTTAGGGTATATGCGTAAATGGAATGAAAATTTACGCTCTTCTTTGTCTGCTGGTAGTCTTGTCTATAAAGATTCAAATTTTTCAGAAAATAACCCTGATCAAAATAAAAGGCTAATCAATGCAAGCGTCAATTTATTTTGGACGCCTGTAGAGAAAGTCGATCTTGGTGTTGAGTACACCTACGGTAAGAGAGAAACTTTTTCAGATTTAGAAGGAAAGTTATCTCGAATCAACTTATTAGGTCGATATAGTTTTTAGGATAATCACAGCCACTTTAAAGAGTGGCTTTGTTTTTATGACGAAAACGTTAATGAAAATTATAATTAAGTTGCAATACTTGTGCTTCATGGGATTAATAGGAAAATTATATCAATTAATAAAATTAATATTATGAATTTTTATATATTTTATTATTTTTTGTGGTAAATTTTTTGCGCTATAAGAGGTCTTTAGAAAAATGCAAAATATATTTACTTTTATTAAAAATGGTCAAAAAATAACTTTAGATGCTAACTCAGTTAAAAGCGTTAAAGATATAGGCAATGGTGTTGAAATAACTCTTAAAAATGGCGAAATTATTCAAGCTGACTCATATAGTGTTACTTCAAATATTCCATGGGTAGAACAAGTTTCTACTCAACAAGTAGAAAATAATTCTGAAGTTGATAAGGAAGTTGATAAGGGAGACATTTTAAAAGAAAAGAGCGTATTACATTCGCAAGGAATGTTATGGGGCGGTGCAGCAATCGCTCTTGGTGGTGGTATTGCTGTTGCAGCATCAGGTGGAGGTAGTAGTAGTGATAGTTCAGCATCTGCTGATCATGCTCCCCCATCAAGTTTAACGCACCTATTATCTCATGATGGTAAAACTGTAACTGGTCTAACCGAATCAGGGGCAACTGTTATAGTTGAAAATGCAAGTGGGCAAGTGATTGGTTCCGCAAAAGCTGGTACAGATGGCACTTTTTCAATTAATTTAGATAAAGCCTATACGAATGGTGAAGTACTAAAAATTTCTGCTCAAGATGCTGCAGGTAACGGTACTGTTAAACAAGATTTTATTGCTCCTGATACGACAGCCCCATCAAGTTTAACTGTAGCAATTGATACTACGGGTAAAGTCATTACGGGTACAACCGAAGCGAATGCTAGCGTTACAGTAAAAGACATAGCAGGAAAAGTGGTTGGTAGCACTGTAGCAGATGCCACAGGTAAATACTTGGTTACTTTAGATCAAGCTTATTTAAATGGTGAAAGCTTAAGTGCAACTGCATCGGACAAAGCAGGTAACACTACAGAACCTACAATACTTATTGTTCCTGATACAACTGCACCTTCAAATTTAACTGCAAGCATGGACGCTTCAGGTAACGTGGTTACAGGCGTAACCGAGGCAGGTGCAAAGGTTACTGTAGAATACGTTACAGCGGTATATAAAGCAGCAACAGTTTTAGAAACACAGTCTGTTTTGAATGAGACAGTACAAGCAACTGATTTATCGAAGACATATTACTTCGACATTACAGGCACAAATGTACATGTTTCTTTAAATCTAAATTGGTCAACTGATCACAATTCTATAGGCTATCGCTCAATTCTTTCTGGTAATGGCTTAAATACAAGTATGTTTGGCCACATTTCTCAACCTGGTAATGGTAGTTACAATATCGATTTAGCGCACGACATTGAATTTACAACAGGACCATATTCTTTGACATTATATTATTCGAGTTCAATGTCTAGTTCTGTAAATGTAAATATAACTCAAGATATAATAGTAAATACTTTAGAAATAGATCACTATGATAAAAAAACTGTTGGAGTAACCACTGCTGATGCAGAAGGAAATTATTCTATTAGTTTAGATAAAACGTATACAAATGGTGAAAGTTTTAACGTAATAGCTTCTGATCAAACAGGAAATGTGACTCCACCAAAGAATATTATTGCGTTGGATACAACAGCCCCAACACTCGATACACCAATCATTACTGGTAATTTAGTAGAGGGCCAAACTGAACCGAATGCAACTGTAATAGTTAAAAATGCTACAGGTGACATTGTGGGAACGAGTTTAGCCAATGGATTAGGTGCTTATATTATAATTTTAAAGACAGCTTATCGGGACGGAGAGCTTTTAAAAGTAACTGCTATAGATGCTAAAGGTAATGTGAGTTCAGAAAAATTAGTAATTGCACCTGATACAACAGCACCAGTTCTTTCTAATTTATTTAGTTATGATAATGAGACAGGTAAAGTTGTTTTTAATGCACCAAGTGATAGTTATACCGTCGAACAAAATGTTAATGGTACTTGGATTCCGGTAAGTATTGAAGGAAAATTTGATTGGTTAAATGCAGAATATAGGGTAATTGCTACTGATCTGGCTGGTAATAGTTCGCATCCATTTACAACAGTAATCGCTATTGGATCAGGAACTTACAAGCCCATAAATCCAGTAGTTATCCAACTGATTAAAGGATCTACTGGAGATGACTACCTATATGGTGGTGATGGAAACGACACATTAATATCGAATACAGGTTCTGATCATTTATACGGTGGTTCTGGTAATGACACGCTGATTTATGGCGGTAACTCTCCGAATGTATATACTGGATTAATTGGCGAAGCTGGAAATGACACATATATTGTGGATAAGAAATTACTAGGTTCAAATAGTTATGTTCATATCCTAGATAATATAAATGAACAAAATACACTTTACCTCAAATCAGTTTCACCCGATGAAATTATATTAAAGCAAGCCAGTACCGATAGAATTATTTCATTTAGTGATTCAACTGCCACCATTCATTTTGGAGAAGGGCAATTATCATCGATTGTATTTGATGATGGAACTACTTGGGATAAAGTGCAAATTGAAGCCAATATCGCCAGTAAATTATTAGGAACCAACGGAGAAGATCATTTACAGGCAGATGCTAATTATTCTGTAATTTATGGTCTAGATGGTAATGATACGATTCAGGGCGGAATTCAAGATGACTACTTATATGGTGGTAGTGGCGACGACACATTAATATCGAATACAGGTTCTGATCATTTATACGGTGGTTCTGGTAATGACACGCTGATTTATGGCGGTAACTCTCCGAATGTATATACTGGATTAATTGGCGAAGCTGGAAATGACACATATATTGTGGATAAGAAATTACTAGGTTCAAATAGTTATGTTCATATCCTAGATAATATAAATGAACAAAATACACTTTACCTCAAATCAGTTTCACCCGATGAAATTATATTAAAGCAAGCCAGTACCGATAGAATTATTTCATTTAGTGATTCAACTGCCACCATTCATTTTGGAGAAGGGCAATTATCATCGATTGTATTTGATGATGGAACTACTTGGGATAAAGTGCAAATTGAAGCCAATATCGCCAGTAAATTATTAGGAACCAACGGAGAAGATCATTTACAGGCAGATGCTAATTATTCTGTAATTTATGGTCTAGATGGTAATGATACGATTCAGGGCGGAATCCAAGATGACTACTTGTATGGTAGTAGTGGCGACGACACATTAATATCGAATACAGGTTCTGATCATTTATACGGTGGTTCTGGTAATGACACGCTGATTTATGGTGGTAAATCTCCGAATGTATATACTGGATTAATTGGTGAAGCTGGTAATGACACATATATTGTGGATAAGAAATTGCTAGGTTCAAATAGTTATGTTCATATCCTAGATAATATAAACGAACAAAATACACTTTACCTCAAATCAGTTTCACCTGATGAAATTATATTAAAGCAAGCCAGTACCGACAGAATTATTTCATTTAGTGATTCAACTGCCACCATTCATTTTGGAGAGGAGCAATTATCATCGATTGTATTTGACGATGGAACTACTTGGGGTAAAGTGCAAATAGAACAACATATTGCTAAAACAGTAGTGGGTACGGTTGGTAATGATGTAATTGATACAGCTACAGCCAACCAAACATATTCATATACTTTAAATGCAGGCGCAGACACTTTAATTTTCAAAGTTCTTGATAACAGTGATAATTTAGGTGGTAATAGTAATGGGGAGTGGATGGATTTTAATCTTGCAGAGAATGATAAACTTGATTTGTCACAATTGCTTATAAATGACAATGGAAGCCTTCAAGATTTTATAACGGTAAAAGATACGCAGGCTGGCGTAGTTTTGTCTGTAGATAGAGATGGCTCTAATCAATCCACCTATCATTCACAAGAATTAATTCTACTTACTGGTAAGCACTATACGTTAGAAGATTTAATGGCTTCAAATGCATTTATTCATTAAATAGTTGCGTTCTAGCATGTAGAAACTAAAAAGAGACCATTGAATGGTCTCTTTTTACTTAATTATCCCAGCATCCTCAAATTTACTTTTTAGTGGTATCTACAGAAACTACAACAGATAGACCAGGGCGCAACAACTTAATATCCGGTTGATTTTCAATGAGCTTGATTCTTAAAGGTAGACGCTGAACGATCTTGGTAAAGTTACCTGTCGCATTCGTTGCTGAAATTGGCGAGAAAAATGCGCCAGTAGAAGGAGAGAAACTATCTACTACACCTTTTAACTCAACATTATAAGCATCGACATACACAGTGACAGGCTGTCCAATTTTTATTTGTTTTAACTCAATTTCACGGAAGTTTGCTTCTACATAAACCTGATCTAAAGGTACAACCACCATGAGTGGATTACCTGCGCCAATAAAGTTGCCTACATTTGCAGACTTTTGCCCAATCATGCCATCAATAGGCGCTCGAACTTCTGTATAGCTCAGATTCAGTTTTGCTTTATCAAGTGCCGCTTGAGCTTGTTTCAAAGCAGCTTGTTTGGCTTGAACCTGAATTTTATATTGGTTGAGCTGATATTGCGCATCAGTGACTTTTTCTTTACTGCTGTCTAAGTCCGCATATTGCTCGGTTAACGTAGTTTTTGACTGCTGCGTAATCAATCTAGACTCAGCACCAAGTGCCTGTAACTGTTCATAACGCGCGGTATTATCTTTGGTAAGTTTAATTCCGGCTTCAACTTTTCTAAGCTGTGCTTCGGTTTCTCGAATAACAGTGGGCTGCCTTTCTACCGCTAGCATTGCTTCATTTAGGTCGGCTTGCGCTTTGGCATAATTAGATTCTGCCTCAGCTAAAGCTGCTTGATAATCGCGTGGGTCAATATGCGCCAAAAGCTGGCCTTTTTTTACGGTTTGGTGGTCTTTAATATAAATTTCTTCGATATTGCCCGACACTTTAGGAGCAATGGTTGAGTACTCGACATCCACCCGTGCATCGTCAGTTTTAACCACTGAAGACGGTAAAAATATGAGTTTTAAAATCCATAAAATAGAGGCTAGAACGATAATAAATGCAATAACCATAACCCAGTGCTTTTTTAGATATTGCACCTTTGTTAACTTAGGTGACTCGGTCGTGGAGTGATCTTGGGCTTCGAGAGTACTCATAAAGATTTTCCTGAGTTATGACTATTCATTAACTTAATGAGAGCAATGCGTGGTGGATAAGTTCTAACTGGCAAAATCAGCATAACGATAAATAAAATTGCGGTAAGACCAGCTAAAATCAGATATTGGTCGCTAATGACCAGCACAGACTGCTGTGCCTGAATGGCAGAATTTAAGGCAGATAAACCGCCTGAAACACGTTCTGTACCATCTGCACTCAGCACAGGCGGGGTAAGAGGATTAATAACAGGACCTTGAATATTTTGAAAAACATGTTGGGCGGTATTTTCAATAAGACGTGTTGAATGGTATTCACCGCGTACGCGATTGACCCAATCCAATATGCAGACACCTAGTACACCGCTAATGGCACGCGGAGTATTAATCATTGGTGATGCATAAATTGCCATAGTAGGATGGACACTGTTTGTACCCATCATGAGCAATGACAGCACTACACAGGTTTGGCCTAAACATGAAATAGCATGCCAAAAGTAAAACTGATCTTGATTCCAAGTGGTATCGAGTTGGCTTGCACCTAAGCAACCAGCCATCACCAGAAGTAGACCAAACCCATGCACATAACGGCTGTCGACACAAGCTTGGTTTAAAACCTTAATGACAATCGGAATATAGATAAATTGCAGAGCCGCAATTTGTAAGCCAATCCACATGGTTTGAGTTGGCTTATAACCATGTACAGCGCTTAAGTAGTTGAGCGGTAATGTGCTGGTTGACATACCAATAATCACAAAGCAAAACAGGGCAATAACAGCGTAGGCAAAATTTCGTATTTCGAGCATTTGCGGTTTAATTAATGGCGTTGGATAGCGCCATTCATGTATTAAAAATAAAGGTAGGGTAATGGCACTGATTAAAGCCAAAACGCAAATCAATTTTGAATGGAACCAGTCCAAATGATTGCCATGTAAAAGCATGGTACTTAAGCTTGCCAAGCCAATAATGGCTAAAATCGCGCCAGTCCAATCGTAAGTTTTTATTCTTGAATAATTTAACGGATCTTGCGGAATACCAAAGTAAACCAGCGCAGCACTTAATGCACAAAAAGGAATGGTCTGGAAAAATATCATTTTCCAACCAATCACATCTAAATAAAAAGCAGAGAGTGCAGCACTTAAGTTGGGAAAGAAAGTTGCTGTTAGCGCATAGCAGGCCAAACCCCATAAACGGATTTCTGGCCCTAGAAATCTAAGTGCACAGGCCATGAGTAAAGGAATGGTTAAACCATTGGCGAGACCTTGTAAGCCGCGTAATAAATAAAATATTTCAATATTGGGACTAAAAGGAATTAAAACGCTAGAGACGAGGCAAAGTCCAATGGCAAAAAGAAGAACTCTACGCATGGAAAAAATAACGGCCCAACTGGTAGACAGAATCATTCCAATAATCATGGTACTGGCATAAATACTGCTGACCCAATAACCTGAGTCGACACTAATGCCCATTGCACCGCGAATATCGACCAAGGTAATGCTGGTAATTCGGTTATTAAATTCGACGGTCATTGCTGCAAATATTGCGCCCGCCAAACCGATGAGTGGTCGTATATTCATCTTTTACCTTAAATTTTAAAATGAACTCATTGCATAGAGCAGTTATTGAGCTCAACTGTACCGATCGGTACTCTACTATCTTATTAAATTTACGTCAATTCTCGATTTTGAACTTTTCGATGAGTTACACTAATCATGAAATTGCTAAATATGTTTGTAGGTTCGTATGTCAGATTGCATTAAAGCCAATGAGAAAGATCAAAAAATTCTGGATGCAGCAACAAAGTTTTTTCTCATCCACGGTTTTAGTGGCACAACGACAGATATGATTCAAAAAGAAGCTGGCGTTTCAAAAGCTACTATGTACGGTTGTTTTAAAAATAAAGAAGCAATGTTTGCTGCGGTCATTGAACGTCAATGTTCCGACATGCAAAAACAAATTATGTCGGTCGAGACAAAAGCTAAAAATTTACGTTCAGCTTTAACCGAAATTGGGAAAACCTATCTGTGTTTTATTTTGTCGCATTCAGGTTTGGCATTTTTTAGGGTTTGTATTGCAGAAGCAGTAAGGTTTCCTGAGTTATCTGAAAAATTCTTTGAAGTGGGGCCACAACGGTTGGCAAATATGATTGCGGGTTATCTTGATAAATTTGTTCAACAAGGAGAAATTAAATTAACGTCTTCTTCGGAAGTTGCGGCGAATATCTTTTTATCACTGTTAAGAAGTGATGCTCATCTAAAATGTTTAACTCATCCTGAGTATTTAATATCAGACCAACAAATTAGTGTTTGGGTTGAATATGCTGTCGATTTATTTTTAAAACATATCAATTATCAAGAAAATAAGAGCTCTACATAAAACTGATAAAGCTAAGACCGCGCGAAGCGGCCTTTTCATTAGGTTTAAAGATAAAATCTTAGGATTAATGATGTCCTTGTGTGATGCCACCATTTCCATCTGGAAGGCTAATTCGAATGTTTTGCATCATGCCTTGATCTTCATGATCTAAAATATGACAGTGCAATACAAAGTCACCGATGTAGCGTTCGTACTTGGTTCTGACAACGACTTTATAACTGGCTCCTTTTACATTTTTAACCCAGATGGTGTCTTTCCATGTACCTTTGAGACCACGGTATTGTGGATCAGGAGTAGTCGATTTGTCGTAGTCATCAACGGCGTTGATATCACTGACATCTTTTCCATTAGGGTCATACACGGCTACGACCTGAAAAGGATTTACGTGAATGTGGAAAGGATGGCTGGCTAATTTAGAGGTAAGTATCCATTCATCGGTTTTACCTAACTCGAGCGTACGATCAATTCGGTCTGGTTGATAGGGTTTTCCATTGACCTGAAACTGAACTGGATCAGCATTTGTATCAATATTAAATTCTAAAAATTGTTTATACGGCGTAGCTGGTAAGTCCTGATGAGGAACAAAATGGCTAAGTTTTAGATTTTGCTGTAAATCTTGAAGTACCGCGGGAAGCATATCTGGCGCAATATTTTGTTTTGCATTATTGCTTAACGCCATTGTTAAAGACCGAGGTGCTGAAGTGGCTTTATCGACTTGAATAATACCCAGTAAATGTTTCTCTGAAAATGCACGGTCCACGTTAGCAGAAGCGGAAGCTGCTTCATCAATTAAGCAATAACGACCTTCTTGAGGAAATTGCATTAATGCATCGTAGCGGTAACCCGGTTGAAAAACGTTGACTGTTTTGTCCATAACCTGTTTGAGGGTTAAGCCATCTGCTGCAATAAGGTGCTGACTTACAATTGGTCCTGTACAGCTTTCACTTAATAATTTCTTTTCACCCGTTGGTGTTAAATCGAGTCGGGAAGGAATATTTTGCATTTGGCGAATGCTCAAGTTAATACTGTCGCGTATACCTGCATGGACTATTCTCCAACGTTCGACTTGCCCAGCTACAGCTTGGGTAATGAAAGGTTGAACTTCACCATTAATGCTCGTATAGCGTCCTGATTTTCCCCATTCACCGGGGCCAAAGCCCTGATAATCTCTAATTTCACCAATTTGATTGTTTGGGCAAATATAGCTGCCATTGCTATCAGTTTCGATATTTCCGTTAGCATCATAGCAAGCATATTGGATTTGCTGAAAAACTAGCGTTCTTTCTTTGAAACCATAAGTGAGTAAATCGAGATCACCTGTCTTATTTGGGGTAGGCTGTCGATATCCGCGTATAACTAAAGCTCCCGCCATACCACTCGCGACTTGAATTGCGGTCGAACCATGTCGATGCGGATGATACCAAAACGTTCCGGTCGGATGGTCAGGCGGTATATTGTATTCATATTGGAAATTAACACCCGGATTAATTGAAACTAAAACGTTATCACTATTTCCCGCCGGGTTAATCCATAAACCATGAGTGTGCATGTTCGTACCATCAAAACAATGTGGTTTATTCACATCAGTATGATCACTGGTACAGCTTAAATCCTTAGTGGGTTTCTGGTGAGTAATCGGGTCTATATCCAGTTGATTATCTAGATTTGCCCGTACGGTTTCACCGGGAAAGACTTCAATGGTCGGTGCAATATACGGGGTATTGGGCTGAGTATCTGTGCCTTGGTAACTTCGTAAAATGACTGTGTCGTAACTTTTTGTGGCTGGGTTCCAGAGTTTATTTTTAGTTTTTTTAAGTTCCCAAGTAAATAAGGCTTCATTTGAAGATTGCATTTGCGGTGCATTTGTTGATGCAGTCGTTGGGTTGGGTACGGCGAGTAAAGCGACGTGTTTACGCGTAACATTCATATGGGGTGGGTCTTCTAGTACGCGTTCAGAAGAATCATTCGCCGACGCATATCCGGAAACCAAAGTTAGAGGCGTGCATAATATTAAATGAGTTATTTTCATAATGAATATAGGCCTGAAAAATCAGGCCTCTCCTTAATTATTATTTTGTAGTTTCTAAGCGAACTTGAGAAATACTCAAGCCTTGAGAGCTTACTTTTTCCTTCACTTGATCAAGTGTTAAATCAGTAGCAACAAACTGAACTTCTAAGTCCTCAGCAGCCATGCCTAATTGCTTAACTTGATCACTAACTTGATAGACCAATTGACCAATATGACCCGGATGTCCGCCGTGGTCATGGTCTAACACACCGAAGTAGTTAATTGTGGCAACATAAATTTTTTGGTCAGGTTTATTTTTTGGAGATAGATAAATCTTATAAGTTAGATTTGGATTACCAATCATTTGGACATTATCTAAGATCAAATAGGTTTGTCCTGATGAGAGCTTTGTTTGAGTAAGTTGACTTGAGTTCTCTAGGAAACTTGCAGTTTGAGGGGCTAAGGCTACTTTTTGAGTTACACCCATAAGCTTAATGCTTTTATTACTGCTGACTGGTTTATGATTCATTTTAAATAGGTTTGCTTTTTCAGCACCTTTACTACTCATGACAGTAGCTTCAACTTTACAAGCATTTTCATTGGTATATCGTACTGGGATTTTACCGGGGGTGAATACATCAGCAATGGTCATGGTAACTTTGTTGCCGTTTTCATCTGCAAAAGTATATCGGGTGTCATACCAACTATCTGGCATACCTAAATTTTTCTTGGCCCATTCAAGCGTAATGGGTTGCCCATTGGCTTTTTTATTTAACCAACACTGCCATAAGCGGTCGATATTTGCATGGTGCATATAAAATACGGGGTCTAAGCCTGCAATAGGTACAAATCCCATATCCGGTAGTACACAGTTTTTACCGACTGCACAGTGCATTACACCATGGGGTTGAGACTGTAATTGGTTAGAGAAGTCTGTGAAATTATCCCATTTAAATGCTTGAGCAGCGCTGGCATTATCTGGATCTATGGCGCTGATATTTGTATTTAAACCCGGTGTACGGAATTGGTCATATAAAGTACCAGCCTGTTTACCACGAACCAATTGAGGGAGTGCTAAGCCTTTACCATTAGCAGCTTTTTCTTGGTAATAGTCCCAATAAGGAAGAGAGTAATCTTGCCCAACATATTTACGTACTGTTCGCTCATAAAAATAAAGCATCATACGGTGCCAAGGTAAGAAATTTAGATTGCCATGTTGGCATGTACCCCAAACTTCATCGGTAAAGCCATCATTTGGAACTGTAGAATTTTGAATATGCTTATAATAACTGTCACATACTGCTTTACTATATATCTCTAAACACTGCGGCATACGGTATTGATTAACATAATAATCTTTGTCTGTTGCATGTGTACCTGTACCAAAATAGCCATGGGTATTGGCCCAGTAATTAAAGCTTGTACGAAACTCCGCTGATAAAAGGGGAGCATTATTATTTGCTCGCATTTTTTCCAAACCCTTTTGTAATGCGCTTACTTTGGCTGGATCTTTTGCAAACTCCGTGGCACTTATTCGTAATGAGTCGGCATGTGTTGCTAAGCTCATACCACATAAAAGAGTACCTAAAATATAATAATTTCTCTTCATGTTTTAAAAATCCTTGTAATGTTTAATATTCTTATAGTTGGTAAGTTGTTTGTAATGTATAGAATTTCCAATTTTTATGGATAATTCTTGAAATTAATTTATCATAC
>NZ_JBIUCP010000052.1:0-24224 GCF_044538765.1 Acinetobacter sp. ABJ-A23_2 | reverse complement strand
AGCAAGAGTGAACCACCTGATCCCTTCCCGAACTCAGAAGTGAAACCTCTTAGCGCTGATGGTAGTGTGGGGTTACCCATGTGAGAGTAAGTCATCGCCAGCTCATTATTCCAAACACCCCAATCTCAAAAGAGATTGGGGTGTTGCTTTATGCGTGGAATAAAGTCAAGTTTAATCACAATTCTTTAGAGATGAGATGTGTATAAAATATAAACTAAAGGAAAATGGATCAGAAAACTATATAAAGAAGTATAGAAGAGCTAACTTTAATTAAGTAAACTCTTCCGAGAATAATTATTTTAATTGTCTACGTGCATGTTTTAGAGCAGTGCGTAAGCCTTCTTCAAGAGTAGGATGATAAAAAGGTTTTTCTAATATATCTTTTAAAGTTAATTCTTCACCAATGATCCAGCTTAATAGGTGAGCCATATGCTCTGTCGCCTCGGTAAATAACTCGGCACCAAGCAGTTTTTGGCTTTTTCGTTCTATATAAACTTCAATAGCTCCTTTATTTTTTCCAAGAACGATAGCTCTTCCTTGTCTTTCATAAGATGCTTCACCTGTGACAAACTCTACTCCATTGTCTTTTAGCTGTTTATAACTTTGCCCTACAATTGCCATTTCTGGATGACTAAACACTATTCCTAATGGAATGAGAGTCTTAACTGAGTTAACTTGTGGATAATTCAGACAGTTCTGAACAACTTTTTTGCCTTCATGGGCAGCTTCATGTTGTAGTGGCGTTGAAGTATAAGCATCCCCAGCAATAAAAATTGGATAGTTATCTAGTTGTTTTGTTTTAGCATTTATAGGTAATAACTTAATATCCTGAAAAGATTTATCAATATTCTCTAATTTTAGTGTATCTAGTAAGCTTGAACGGCCTGTTGCAGATAATACATACTCAACTTGAATAGACTTTTCTTTTTCATCAAATTTATAATTCAGTATAACACCATCAGAAGTAGACTTTACTTCGGTCGGTAATGTCTCAAATAAAAAGTTTAACTCTTTACTTAACTCTTCTTGAGCAAGTTGCTGTAATTTAGAGCTAGTAAATATTCCAATTCTTTTACTACGAGCAAATATAGTTGTTTCTACTCCTAACCGATGCATAGCTTGTGCGATCTCAAGAGCAATTACTCCACTTCCAATAACGGCAATAGATTTAGGTAGAGTATCTAATTCAAATATTTGGTCTGTGGTAATAAGGCGATCACCTAATTCTTGTTTCCATGTTTGATCATAATTAGAAGTGGAACCAACTGCCAGAATAAAGCTTTTTGATTGGTATTGTTTACCATTCACTTCAATAGTTTCCGAATCAATAAAATGTGCTTTACCTGAAATTTTATGTTCAGTTGGCCATTGCTCTACATCTTTAAGGGTTGCCTTCGTAAAACGGTTACGTAAGGTTCTTACATGCTCCATAACCTGATCAGTATTAATATCTATGGATGCACTCAATCCAACTTCTTGTGTATTTTCGATGTCATACATACGATTTGCTGTAGAGATGAGAACTTTACTTGGCATACACCCTACACGTGCGCAAGTGGTATCCCATGGTCCATCATTTATAATTAAAATATTATTGGTGTGTTTAACGGCTTCTTTATAAGCGCTAATACCAGCAGTACCTGCGCCAATGATAATTATATCGAACATTGTGATTAAGCTATGCTAATAGATATTTAGAATATATAGAAAAACCCTCTTGAACAGAGGGTTTAGTTCTAATTATTTAGCTTTAAAATGTAAATTTTTGCTCAAAAGGTGATTTTAAAGTAGTTGAAACAGTTCCATTTTGATTAATAGACTGACCTTCAATATTTATACTATTAATTACATGTTTGAAATTTAATATAGTTCCATTCGGAGACTGTTTAAAAGTGAAAATATTTTGTCCTTCCAGATAGATGCTACCATTAAATTTCTGTGTATTCGTTGTTGGAGATTGATTCTCAACGCGACTTCCTTCAATACCAGTAATACTTGGTAAACTCAATACTTGATTACCGCTGAGTTTCAATTGATATGTCGCATTATTCGTATTCCCAGGAGTCGAATTTACAACAAATGAAATTGGTTCTGCGTAAGGAACATTAGGGTTATCATTGATAAGTACGTTAAAACCAGATCCCCCTTGAATTACATATAGATCACCATCAGTTGATGTATTATCTTTATATACGCTCATTGCACCTGTAGTGATTTCTTTTTCGGTTGGTTGACCAGTTTGTGGATCTTGAACAGTGGCCGTTGTGGTAATTTTATAATCGCTTGTGGTTGAGTTAATTAATACAAATCTCTTCTGCTTAGTTTGTTGGAGTCCCCATGACTGTTGGAATGGATATGCAAAAGCTCCAGTAATAGTTACATCTTGGAAATTTTTATCCTTATTTTCATTTTCAAAAATATAAATTCTAGTATTAGATTGATATTCCTGTAGATTTGGAGAGGTATTGTCAGAGGCGAGTTTAATATTCTTTAAATCATCTGCTGTAATATCAAAATCCCAATCATTATAACCTGTAAGTAATGATTTTATTTCTTCTCCTTTAAAAACGTAGCAGGCGCGATAGTCTGTAGTACTATTAATAAAGCATTTGTCACGATAGTGATCTGAATATTTAGTGAGATCTACTTTTCTAATATCTAGAGTTAATTTTAAAGGTCCTTGTGCAAAAGTATCTAATGCATGATCGATATAACCTTTTGATAAGTTTTCATCATTAAGATCGTAGGCACCAAATAAATATTTTCCTTCTTGCTTTACGCTATTTAAAACAGAAGTAGCTAGTTCCTGATTTGTTGAAGGTGGATTTGGTGTTGTTGTGGAACCAGAACTTGAACTTTGATCATAATAGCCTCCACTACCTCCGCCACCACAAGCTGATAAAAAAACAGCTAAAGTAACCCCACATACCCCTTGAGTAAGTTTCATCATTATCCCCATATAAAATGATATGTTATTTAAAATAATTTTTAGTTTTTTAAAATAACATATATTTCATGTGGTTGCTCACGATATTTATATTAAGAAATTTGTATTAAATACTTGTTCCCATACTTACACCGACTGTAGGTCGAACCTGCATAGATGAACATGCACTAAGAATAAGACAACTGACTAATAAAAATATAAGTTTATTCATAAGAGAACTGAGAAATTTAAAGCGATTTGAATACTTTAGCTAAAGACTATTTATATATCTGTTGAATTGATGCAGTAATATATATTCTTTTATTAAAAAAAGGCTCTATTTTTACTCGAAAATAGAGCCTTTAATAATTGTATTCAAAGAATTAATCGTCTAACAAATCCATTTGTTTGGCTAATTGATAAAGATTGTTTGAACGGTTTCCTGTACGGCAAAACATAAGAACAGGTTTTGGAAGTTCATTATAGTGATTTGCAAAAGTACGGACATCAAGCTCAGTAATTTGACCTGCAACTACAGGTTGGTAAACGTAATCTAGACCTGCTTGACGTGCTGCTTCTTCAATTTGAGCACTTGTTGGTTGTTCTGGACCACCTTCCATGTCAGGGCGGTTATTGATAATAGATTTAAATCCTTTTTCTACCACTTGTCCCACATGTTCTGGACCAATTTGACCTGCGAAACCAACATTATCTGACATTTCGTCACTCCAAAATTTAATAAAACCTCTTATGCTGTATCATAGCATTAAGCTTAACCTGAGATACAAGACACTAAAACGTTGTTCCTACATAGATAAAATTATGTAAAAGAACAGCTATAGATTTTTAAAAGGCGATCAGGATGTTTTTTGTAAGTTCATTACTTCGACCATAATGCCACGGAGCACATATGCACGCTTATACGGTTGAGCCTTTATATGTTCCATGTGATCAGGAAGTGATCGCAGCTGACTTTTATATTCCAAAAACAAATAATAAATCCGCGGTAATTATCATGGCACATGGTTTTGCCGGCTTACGTCAATTCAAGCTTATCCAATATGCGCAGCGTTTCGCTCAGGCAGGCTATGCGGTTATTTTATTTGATTATCGATATTGGGGTGGGAGTACAGGTAAGCCCCGAGAGATGATTTCTATCAATTCTCAATTGGAAGATTGGAAGACCATTATTCAATATGCATCCACTTGTAAACTTATAGATAATCGAAGAATTGTTTTGTGGGGCACATCTTTAAGTGGGGGATATGCTTTAAGCCTAGCTTCTGAACTGAAAAATATTCAGGCCATTATGGTACAAATTCCATATGTAGACGGTGCTGAAACAGCAAAACTGTATCCATTACAGCGTTATCCCCAAGCTTTAAAGTTGTCGAGCCAAGATTATATGGGTTCTAAAATGGGCCTTAATCCAAAGAGATTACCTGTTGTTGACCAATTTAAATTATGTTTTATGCCAACAGCAGATAGCTACTATGGGTATTTGTCGATTGTAAATCCAGATTATTATTGGAGTGGAGAAGTTCCTGCACGCGTCTTTTTTAATTTGATGCGTTACCGTCCAATTCAACTCGTACGTCAGATTAATATTCCAGTTTTATTTATTGCTGCTCAGCATGATTCTTTAATTCCAATTGAGTCTAGTCGTGAAGCTGCAACCAATATTGCGCCTTTTGTGAGTTATCATGAGTGGGATATGAAACATTTTGATATCTATCACGGTTCATGGTTTGAAAAAGCAGTGACGACCCAATTAGAATTTTTACATCAGCATATAGGAGTGATGTAAATGATTATTGTATGTGCATCGTGTGGTGCAAAAAATAGAGTTCCAGAGGAAAAACTTAGCGCGCAACCGAGTTGTGGCCAATGCCATCAGCCATTACTCCCGCTTGCGCCGATTGAGTTAAATGAACAAAACTTTAGTAACTACATCACGAATAGTGATCTGCCTATTTTGATAGATTTATGGGCAGAATGGTGTGGACCTTGTAAAATGATGGCGCCACATTTTGCACAAGTTGCAAAACAAAATCCACGTGTCATTTTTGCCAAGATTAATACCGAAGAGTCTCCTCGCTTAAGCCAAGCATTTAATGTGAGAAGTATTCCTACGCTTGTATTAATGAATAAAACCACAGAAGTTGCTCGAATGAGCGGTGCATTACGCGCTCCTGAATTGCAGCAGTGGCTAGATCAACAACTTCAAACGAATTTCGGGAGCTAAGGTGTCAGAAGCTTATACCAAACCAGAAGGAATTTTATCCTTACAAACGATTGCCATGCCAGCAGATACAAACTGGAGTGGTGATGTGTTTGGTGGGTGGATCGTGTCACAAATGGACTTGGCTGGAGCAATTCACGCAGAGCGTTTTAGTCGTGGTCGCTGTGCCACGATTTCCATTAATCAGATGACCTTTTTGGTTCCGGTAAAAGTAGGCTTTGTCATTAGCTGCTATACCAAAATCTTAAAAGTAGGTAATACGTCTATTCAAATGCAAATTGAAGTTTGGGATAGTCATGATGATTCTCGTGCTCCAATTCGTATTACTGAAGGAGTCTTTACCTTTGTAGCAGTGGATGTAAAGGGTAATAAGCGCCAAATACCCGAAGAAGCAAGACAAAAGTTTTTAGATACTCAATAAACTTAGAAAGCCTGAATATCAGTATTCAGGCTTTAATTTTTAATTTAGATAAAGAACTCATTTTTAGAATTAAAACATCGTATTGGTATTTTTGCTTTGCTCAGGAATATTTTGTATTACATCCCAATGCTCTACGATTTTTCCATTTTCGACACGAAATATATCAATAATTGCTCGGCCTCTATCTTTTTCGTTTTCAGTCGAATGGGCATGTAAAACGACAAGATTACCTTCAGCAATCGTACGTTTAATCTCATTTTTAGCTTGAGGATTTTTTTGGAATTTTTCAGTGAAGAAATTGACGAAAGGTGCTTTTCCATCTGGCACATTAGGATTGTGCTGAATGTATTGTTGACCAATATAACGGTCTGCATATTCTTTGACTTTATGTTTTAAAAAGACGCCTTCATAAAAGTCGATGACTATTCTTTTGTTTTGAGCGCTTACTTTATCTATCGCTTCAGATTTAGTTGAAGTTAATTTACTGGCTTTCAGATGAGGTTCAGTCGCATGAGTCGTTATTGTTGTAAATATTAAACTGGTAAATAAAGAGGATAGAATCAATATTTTTTTCATTGTGACCTCAAGATATAAAATTGTAATTTTTATATCTTGAGGTAAATAACAATCTAAAAATATTTTAGATTAGTTATCATTTCTTACGTTTAGGTAACCATGCCCAAAGCATTTGGCATTGGATTGGTTCATTACCTGCATCATCAATAACGGTAACTGGAATAACAAGTTCACCTTTCTCATGATCAGCAATATATTTTTGCTGTTCTGTAGAGAGGGTAGCTGTTGCTGTTAAACCGCCTTCAACCACTTTTAAATAATCAACATGCAATGATTTGATTAATAAAATGCGGTTATCAGGAATATGTAAACCCGTTAAAAAACCTGTCGCAGTCTCTGCCAAAAGTGCCATTGCAGCAGCATGCACACCTTTAATATGGTTCTGCATGTTTTTCTGGTTTTCTAAGCGAACAGTCACATGGTTTACATCTACTTCCAGATAGCGAATATTGGCTGTACCCACCATTGGCACAATACGGCCAAATGCCTTGCTCCAAAGCGTACTTCGAACACCTTTAGGAAATTTTGAAGTTGCTTTTACCAGTTTTAATAGTCGATTGGATTGAGACATGGGATTACCTTAACTTTGAATGTCGCTAAAAGATATTAATCTTTAAAGTTATTAAACTGTAATGGCACACCGAATTGTTGTTCACGTAAAAAAGTCATGACTTGTTGCAAAGTGTCACGCTTTTTATCGGTCACACGGATTTTGTCGCCTTGAATAGAAGATTGCACTTTAACGCCGCTTTCTTTAATGGCTTTATTAATTTTTTTTGCTGTATCAGAGTCAAGTCCATCTTTAAGTTTAATGACTTGTACAAAATTTTTACCTGACGCAGCAGCTTTTTGCGGATCAAGTGCTTGCACATCAATTTTACGTTTATAAAAATGATTTTCTAACATGTTATAAACTTGTTCACACTGGAAATCACTTTCTGTGCTGATTTTAATCTCTTTATTTTTTTCGTTTAGTTCGATAGAAACATCATGACCACGGAAGTCAAAGCGTGTTGCAATCTCTTTTTGTGTGTTTTGAACCGCATGATTAACTTCAAATAACTCTAATTCAGAAACAATATCGAAAGAAGGCATAGTTTAGACCTTTACAAAGTGAAAGAATATTTGAGATGCTAAGAGGGTTTTCTTCATTTGCCAAGTGTTGTTTACATCAAAGGAGTGCACAATGATCCGTAAACAAGAAATTACAACATTTGAGTTCCCAGAAAATGCTGTTATCTGGGATGTCCGTGATTCAAGTGCTTATGCAGAAGGGCATGTTAAAGGTGCGGTAAGTCGCCCGATTAATGATTTAAATGCTGATATTTTGAACCAGGTCGCTGCGGATCAGCCGATTTATATTTTATGTGGTGGTGGTAGCAAAGCTCCTCGTGCAGCTGAGAAACTAGAAGACTTAGATGCCTCGCGTGAATATGTCGTGCTGATGGGGGGGACGCGTGCAGCTCGTGACGCAGGTTTACCTCTAGAGCAGGGCGCATAAAAAAAGCACCTTCGGGTGCTTTTTTATTGGAACTAAATTTTCTCAAGTGCACTATTGAGATTTAAAATACGGTTTCTTCGGTTTAACTTTCTTTTGAAAGCGCTCGGCACTTAATTTCTTTAATAGGCTTTCCGGAACAGGACAAGTCTCACCTAAAATTTCCGCTACAAGTACTTCACTGCAAAGCGGTGCAAATAAAAAGCCCTTTGAACCTAAACCTGCAAAGGTAGAAATACGACTTTCACTCTGCATTTTACCTATCACTGGGAAATAATCTGGGCTTTGGGCCCGAACCGCTGCTCGACCTTGCCATTGTTCTACAGGTGGTAATTGTTTTGCATAAGTAGGGAAGACACTGTGGATTAATTCAAAGTTATGCACATGGTCGTCAATGAGTACGTCTTGATCTTCTCGGTTTGGGTAGAAAGATGCCCCTAAAATGAGTTGAGAAGAGTCAAGCTGCATGCAATAGCCGCCATAGCTATACGCATCGTGTAAAGGTAGAGGTGCAAAAGAATTATTAACCCAGCTCACTTGTCCACGTATTGGCTTTAAAGGGGGATAGTTCTCAAATAAAGCAGCACTTTCTCGGGCACAGCACACCACAACATGATCTGCCTCTGCAATGATTTCATCATTCGTTTTCAATTGAACTTTATTTTCAAAAGAAACAAGTGCTGTGATATTAGCAATTTTTAATTCAATACCTGAATGCTGCAAAATTTCATCACGTAACTGGTGTGGAGAAACTGCGCCAGCCTCGCTTAATACAATGTGTGGATAGTCCGATTCAAGTGAGCTTGTTTGATTGGTAACAATATCAGCAGGATATTGATCAGCAAGATCGAGAAGATCTTGGGCATTTTTTAATGCCATTTGCTGTATTTGAATTGGGCGAAATGCTTGAAAGTTTTTATAGAAATTCAACGCATGTTGCCAGCTTAAAGTCATCAGGTGCTCATGACTTTGTTCAATTGGGCATAATTTTGGATTGAGTAATGCTAAAGGGTTGCCAGAAGCTCCAGATAAAGGCGCTGTACGCTCGAATAGAGTAACTTGGTGCCCACGTTCAGCAAAAGCCCATGCTGCGCTTAAACCAGCAATCCCTGCGCCAATAACGGCAATATGCTGCTGTGTAAAATTGAAAGTATGGTTATCTGGTTCTAGTGCAGTGTCTTCACTTAAAGGTGCTTTCCAAACTGCTTTAAGCATTTCACGTTTATGCCCGAAACCGCGAGGACGTGAAATATCAATGCCATACGCTTTTAGTCCACGTTTGAGAACACCCGCTACACTAAACGAGGCAAAGGTAGTGCCATAATCAGAAAGACGTACAATATTGTTTAAAACGTTTTGTTCCCACATGTCTGGATTGCATGAAGGTGCAAATCCATCTAGGAACCAAGCATTCACTGCTTTCGTTTTTACCATACTTGGAAAAATATCTTGCGCATCTCCTAACCATAAATCGATGCTAAAACGTTCTTCTGGGAAACTTAAACGATGGCAACCTGCAATAGGCAAGGGATATTGTTCAATAAGTTGTTTCGCAAATGGCTTAAGCTCATCCCATACATTGAGTGCACGGATGAGATCTGCTTTGCTTAAAGGGAATTTTTCTACGCTAATTGCATGTAAATGGCTGTGGTTATTGGGACGGACCTGCTGCCAAAGCTCCCAGAGTGCAAGAATATTTAAACCAGTACCAAACCCGGTTTCTCCTACACTAAAATATTCAAAGTCTTGTAAATTGGCTAATCGTTCTGATAGGTCATTGCCATTTAAAAATACATGTCTTGTTTCAAGCAGACCATTATCTTTAGAAAAATAGACATCACCAAATTGTTTGGAAATGGGAACCTCAATACCATCAATAGATTCCCAATCCAGCTCAGCAGTTTGTATACGGTTTGATTTGTTCATTCGGTTTAATAAGCCGCTCAGAATTACCACTGACGACGACGTTTGGTATAAACATAACTCGCAATAAAGAAGCCAAGCAGTACGCCACCTGCAAGAGTTACTGCACCATATAAGAACATTTGTGCGCTACGTTCACTTTGTAAAACTTGTACCTGAACAGACAAGTTATCGTTCTTTAGCTGTAACTCTTGGTTTTGTGCAAGTGCTTCAAGGTTTGCATGTTCTAACTGTTTTAGACGAGATGCTTGATCTTGAACTAAAGCCTTTATTTTTGCATCTTGCTGCTGCTTATTTTTTGCGATTTGTTCTGCGGTAAGCGGCTGTGCTGTAGTTGCCGCCGTTGTAGCGGTCGGTTTGGCTACTGTTGCAGAAGTAGGCGCTGGTTTAGTCGCCTGAGTTGAAGACACAGTAGATGGTGTTGCTGGCGTCGCAGCAGGTTCAACTGCTCCTGCAGTTGAACAGATCAAACACAAGCCAAGAAAGCTTTTGGTTGCAAGCTGCATGCGTTTACCCTTTTGGAAATGCTTTATTAAACGGTTTGACATCAATGTGGCTATAAATGCCTTCTTTCAAAAATGGTTCTTCTTTTAACCATTCATCTAAAGCTTCACGGCTATCAAACTCTACAATCATAGTACTACCGTAAAAACCAGCCTGTGGATCATTCGGATCTTTTGGCATAGCTCCAGCGGCAACAAGACGACCTTCATCATCAAGTTTTTGTAAACGTTCGATATGTTGAGGGCGTATTGCTAAACGTTTCTCTAGAGTTCCTTCGTTATCGGTACAGCTTAGAACAAAAAAAGGCATGTCGTATCTCTATAATCAAACCGAAATCACATTAAGCTTCTGGTGACTTAAAATGTTTACGTAAAATAATGAACTGAATAATGATAAATGAAAACATGACGATCATGTCACCAAATGCCGTAAATTCACCCCAATATTTTCCGCCATGAAATAAAAACGCGAAGAAAACATGTAAACCGGACATGACGACAAACATGGCAGCCCAAGCAAAATTTAAGTTTTTCCAACCTTTTTCACTTAGCTCTAAAATTGGGTCAAATAAACGTTTAATGAGAGGTTTACGTTCTTTACCAAACCAAGGTGAAACCAAGAAAGCACCAGCAAATACCAAGTTCAAAATCGCAGCTTTTAAACGAATATAAAAATCATCGCTTAACATGAGTGTAATGCCACCAAAAATAACGGTCATAAACAGTACAATCCACTGCTGTTTATCTAAACGGAATTTTTGAATAACAAACAAAGCACCATACACGACAAGCATTGAAATAATTAAGCCTGTTGTAGCGACCAGAATATTATTGTTATTTACACCGCCAGCGGAACCGATCAGTTTAAGCAATGGGTGATGTGCGTTCGCAGGATCAACAGTTTTATATAAATAGAAGAAAATAATTAATGGAACAAAGTCCAGAAGTGCTTTCATGTTAGAGTATCTGATCAGGTTTGGTGAATGGCATAGTATAAAAGATGCAAGGCATAGATTTACATACACATAGCAATATTTCTGATGGAACTTTGTCTCCGGAATTGCTGGTACAAGCTGCTGTGGATGTGAAGCTGCATACTTTGGCACTCACTGATCACGACACAATGGATGGTTTGCAGCGTGCAAGAAATGCTGCACAAGCCCATGATTTAAAAATCATTTCTGGTGTAGAGATCTCGAGCCAATGGTCTAGGCCAAGTACAAAAAAAAGCTATGGTGTGCATATTGTGGCTTTAAACATGCAAGATGAAGCACCAATTTTGGAAGCATTAGAACAACAAAAAAGAATTAGAGCACAAAGAGCAGAAGTCATTTGTGAACTGTTAAAGAAGTGTATTGGCTTTGATATTTATCAAGATGTACTCGATAAAGTTGAAAATCAACCAGACCGTATTACCAGAACACACATTGCCAAAACCTTGGTTGAAAAGAATGTGGTGAGCCGTCCTCAACAAGCTTTTGACCGTTTTTTAAAGGAAGGTAAACGCGCCTTTGTAAAGTTTGAAGGCTTGGGTTTACAAGAAACAATAGAGGTCATTCATAACAGTAAAGGCTTGGCAGTTTTAGCTCATCCAACTCGTTATGACCTATCGGCAACCAATACGCGTTATTTGATTGAGTTATTTGCGAGTTGTGGTGGTGACGCCGTGGAGTTACCGCCACCTGTAGATCCTTTATCTACTCGCCAAATGATTGATCGTATGATTGATCAGCATCATTTAGCGGTTTCAATTGGCAGTGATTTTCATGGAGAAAATATGCCATGGATTAAATTAGGGAATACCCCTAAACCAAAGACTGACCAGCAGGGTATTTGGGAACGTTTTCTCTAATAGTGCTCTAAAGCAAGTTGTTATCTTGAGCTTGAATTGGAGGAGGCGTTGGTTTACCCAGCGTTCCTAAAAGTTCAATTTCGATACTACGCACCATGGCATCTAAAGGTAAATCATTGCTTTGAGTACCGAAAGGCTCTTCGATTTCAGAGCTTAGAGCATCTAGACCTAAGAATGTGTATGCCAAAATTCCGACCAGTAGAGGTGTTGCTAATCCAAGTAAAGAACCCAAACTAAATGGCAACATAAAGCAGAAAAAGTAAACAGTGCGGTTGAGCAAAACTGAATAGGCAAATGGAATAGGTGTATTGGCGATTCGGTCACAGCCAGTTTGTACTACACTTAAATCTGAAACATTTTTATTCATTTGAGCATAAATAATATCTGAGATTTCACCCTCTTTAAGTGCTTGTAATAATTCCCAGTGAATGAGGCTCAGTGTGTACTGAGGGGCATTATTTTGCTGATAGAGTTGGGTGAGTGCTTGCTGGCTCATACCACTGGTTTGTATTAACTCAGTTGGGTTCGCTGTCTGACGACGTAAACGATCACGTAATACATTAGCAAAAACAATCACATGTTGAATGACTCGTTCACGACGGGCTTGAGTTAAAATACGACAGTCGCGGTCAAAGTGACGTGAAGTCGCAATGAGTACACCCCATAGTTTGCGAGCTTCCCACCAACGGTCATAACATGCCGTATTTTTAAAGCCTAAAAAAATAGAAAGTACAACGCCAATTAAGGTGAAGCCAACTAAAGGAATTTCTGGAAAACGGTAGAGATTAATATATTCAACCCCACCAATGATTGCCGAAATCAGCATTACCACCCCTAAAGAGGGCAAAATTTTTGGTAATATCGTCCCTCGCCAAGAGAATAAAACTTTAAAAATACTGGGTTGTTCACGAACAATCATTTTATTTTAAACGTCGCTATTTTTGTTTTTGATATTCTAAGCTTAGTGAAGCTTTGTCAATATCATTGAACGGCTATTGTGGTAGGGTTGAGCAGTTGTTGTTCAGTAAATGAAAAGCTACCTTCTGGTGAGATAATAAAATGGTCTAGTAAACGTATTTCAACCAGCTGACAAGCCTGCTGAAGTTGCTCTGTGAGTTTAATATCTTCAGGAGATGGCTGTGCAGAACCAAATGGATGATTATGTGCTATTACCAGTTGGCAAGCATGTTGTTGTAAGGCATAACGTAAGGTTTGATTCACTGAAACGGCACAGTGCTGAACTGATCCAAAAAATAACTTTTTAAAATGCAGTTTCCGTAATTCGGCATCTAAGCACAGTACTGCGAAGACTTCTTGTTTCTCACCTTTTAATTCATAACGCAGATAATCTAGAACCAAATGAGAAGAATGAAGGCTTAGCTCAGTTTGACTAAAATGATAATCGAGATAACGCCGTCCAAGCTCTTTTACGGCCAATAATTGGGAATACTTGGTGGCTCCAATACCATTAAATTGAGCTAATTCATTGAAAGATGCATCGAAAACAGCATTGAGGCTTCCAAATTTTTGAATCAGTAAGCGTGCGAGTTCAACTGCTGAATGTTGGCGTGAACCTGAGCGAAGAAAGATCGCAAGTAATTCAGAGTCAGAGAGGCTTTGAGGGCCTTGTTGTAATAACCGTTCTCTTGGCCGTTCTTGTTCTGGCCAATTTTTAATAGAAGTATTCATATTCCCCAGCAATATTCTGCTTAAAATTTTATTTTGTTTGCCCAATCAATCTTGGGTCTGCGCGTATTTAATGCTATTGTGAGCGCCACTGCAACAGAAAGGTATCCTGTTCGTGAGCTTTGATTTAAGTGTTATTCCTCATAAAAACATTGTTTTAGCTGTTACAGGTGGGATTGCTGCCTATAAGAGTGCCATTTTGGTCCGTCGTCTTAAAGATTATGGCTTTGACGTTCGGGTTGTGATGACACACGGAGCTCAAGCATTTATTACCCCTCTAACGTTTCAGGCTCTTTCTGGAAACCCTGTACATACCGAGCTTTTAGACCCTGAGGCTGAAGCTGGAATGGGCCATATTGAATTGGCTCGTTGGGCTGATTTGTTACTGGTTGCTCCAGCAAGCTGTGACACCTTGGCTAAGTTTGCTAATGGTTTGGCAGATGACTTACTCAGTACTTTATTTTTAGCAACTAAAGCACCTGTATGGGTTGCCCCAGCAATGAACCAGCAAATGTGGGCTGCAAAAGCAACTCAGCGTAATTTGCAAACGCTAGTTGAAGATGGCGTGCATGTGATCATGCCGGATTCAGGTGAACAGGCTTGTGGTGATGTCGGTTTAGGCCGTATGCCAGAACCAGAAGAAATTGCCCGTCAAGTAGCTGGTTATTTCCATCAAGCCCAACGTGCGATTGCTGAAAAATTTGGTTTATTGGCAGGTAAGCGAGTTGTGATTACTGCTGGACCAACACGCGAAGCGATTGATCCAGTTCGTTATATCTCAAACCATAGTACTGGAAAAATGGGCTTTGCTTTAGCGGCTGCATGTTATGCTGCAGGGGCAAAAGTCACTTTAGTTGCCGGACCTGTAAGTTTAGATACACCAAACGGTGTGCAACGTGTCAATGTTGCATCTGCACGTCAAATGTTAGATGTCAGCATGAACTCACTTGAGACTGGTTGTGATATTTTCATTGCGACAGCGGCAGTAGCCGATTATCGCGTTGCAGAAGTGGCTGAGCACAAGATTAAGAAAGCAGGGGATGAGTTGAATGTTTCCCTTGTCAAAAATCCAGATATTGTGGCAACCATTGCCGCTCAGGAAAAACGTCCATTTATGGTGGGTTTTGCTGCCGAAACGCAAAATGTTGAAGAATATGCAGCAGGTAAACTGGTTGCTAAAAAATTAGACATGATTGCGTGTAACGATGTTTCTCGTGCTGATATTGGTTTTGCTTCGGATGAAAATGCGATGACTGTTTTCTTTGCTGAAAGCTACCATATGAAAAAGCGTGAACTAGAGAAAGCATCTAAACAAGAAATTTCTCAACAGCTTGTTGAAGCTATTTCGGATGCATTACGCCGTAAATAAGCTTTGAGCTTAATAAAAAAACCGCGAATAAATCGCGGTTTTTTTATATGTCTTGGTTTAACAATCAAGGAATTTCATCTTCAAATTCAGGTTTAACCTGAACAATGAAGTCTTGACGGTTAAGACCACGCCACAACGCAAATGCTGTACCGATATAAATTGAAGAGTAAGTTCCGACAAAGACACCCACAAACATTGCAACAGAGAACCAATGTAAGCCATCACCACCCAAGAACATCATTGCGAGTACAACAAGCAATAAGGTCATTGAGGTATGGATGGTACGACGTAAAGTCTCAGTTAAAGCAATATCAACGATTTCACGTGGAGTCGCGCCGCGAATCTTACGGAAGTTTTCACGGATACGGTCTGAAACAACGATGTTATCGTTAAGCGAGAAGCCAATCACTGCAAGTACCGCAGCTAAAACTGTAAGGTCAAATGGCCATTGGAATAATGCAAATGCACCAATAATAATGATGATGTCATGAAATAAAGACATTACGGCACCCATCGCGAGTTTAAACTCAAAGCGAATGGTCACGTAGATCAACATTAAGATAAGCGCAAGAGCAACCGCTCCAGCCGAACGAACATAAAGCTCATTACCCACCTGACCGCCTACAGAGTCCACTTTATGAACTTCGGCAGCATTATTTGGTAATTGCACAGCTTTGGTAATCGCGTTATTAAGATCTTCAACCTTAACTTCTTGTACCGGCATACGCACGAGTAAGTCTTTATTACTACCTAGCGTTTGTACTACTGCATCTTTAAAACCAGCTTTGTCGAGTGCCTGAATAACGTCAGACTGATTTGCTGGTTGTGCATAGTTAAGTTCGGCAGAAACACCACCTGTAAAGTCCAAACCTAAGTTAAGACCTTTAGTCGCAATAAAGAAAATACTCGCTAGAGTAATAAGGATCGAGAAGATTGCTGCTGGTTTAGCAATCTTCATGAACGGGATGATTTTTGCATCATCCGGACGACCATATTGTTTTGAAGGCTGTTGAGTCACTTTAGTCATCATAGATCTCCTTAAATGCTCAACTTTTTCAAATTACGGCGTTTACCATAAATGAGCTGTACGATTGCACGTGTTACTGTAATTGCAGTAAACATCGAACACACAATACCGATCATTAATGTTACGGCGAAACCTTTAATCGGGCCTGTACCAATTGCAAACAGAATGAAAGCAACGAGGAACGTCGTTAAGTTCGAGTCAAAAATGGTGTTATAGGCTCGATCATAACCCGCCACAATGGCCTGTTTGGGTGAGGCACCCCAGAGCATTTCTTCTCGAATACGCTCACATATCAGTACGTTGGCATCGACCGCCATACCAATGGTAATAACGATACCAGCAATACCTGGTAAGGTGAGGGAAGCCCCTATCCAAGACATAACCGTTAAAATCATTGCCAAGTTAAATACAAGTGCAAAGTTCGCAATTAAACCGAATACGCGGAAGAACACGACCATCCAGATTGCAACAAGTAAGAAACCGATTTGAGTAGAGAGTACACCTTTATCAATGTTTTCTTGACCAAGGCTTGGACCAACAACACGTTCTTCAACGAAGTACATTGGCGCAGCTAAAGCACCAGCACGTAACATTAATGCAAGTTCAGATGCTTCTTGAGGAGAACTTAAACCAGTAATACGGAAAGTTGAACCTAAAACAGCTTGAACTGTTGCAGCGTTAATAACGACAGACTCGGTATATGGTGTACGAACTTCTGTTTGAGCGCCAGTTTTTGGATCTGTAACGTAGCTAATCTTTTGCTTGTTTTCGATGAACAATACCGCCATGCGTTTACCAACAGCATTACGGGTTGCATCTGACATGAGCTTACCACCAGCACTGTCGAGCGTAATATTTACTTCGGCACCGCCAGAGTCTTGGCTAAAGCCAGAACTTGCATTTTGAACACGTTCACCAGTCAAGATACGGTTACGTTGCAACAAAAGTTGACGACCGCTATCTAAAGATTGATAAGCAAAAACTTCTGTACCCGGAGGTAAAGGTTGACCGTTATATTTACCCGTATATGGGTCAATATATTGATCATTTAAGTCAGATACCAAACGGAATTCGAGGTTAGCGGTACGGCCTAAAACACGTTTAGCTTCTGCTGTATCTTGAACACCCGGTAATTCAACGACAATACGGTTGCTACCCTGACTTTGTACTAATGCTTCTGCAACACCAAGTTCGTTAATACGGTTACGTAGTGTTGTTAAGTTCTGATTGACTGCATATGCCTGAATTTCTTGACGACGTACATCGGTATAAGAGAGTTTTAAGGTAGAACCTGTGGTGCTCGCTAATGCCTGTTGGGTATATTCATTACCATTACGGCGTAAAAAATCCATTGCTGCATCACGATCAGCATTGTCAGCAAATTGAACAGTGATCACATTATTATTTAACGCAAGGTTGTTAAATTTAATTTTGTTTTCACGGAACTGACGACGCAAATCAGTGGCAGAGGTTTCCATACGTTGGGAAATGGCTTTGTCCATATCTACTTCTAGCAAGAAGTGGACACCACCACGTAAGTCCAAACCAAGTTTCATTGGTTTAGCCCCAATTTTTTGCAACCATTCTGGTGTAGTTGGTGCAAGGTTTAGGGCAACAACATATTGATCACCTAAGTCACGGCGTAATACTTCTTTTGCTTTTAACTGCGCTTCAGAAGAGCTGACACGCAAGAGAGCAGCATTATTTGTAAAAGTATTATCGTGGCTCGCAATATTTGCTGTTTTTAAAATTTGCTCTGCTTTTTGCACCACACTTTGATCAATTTGGGTACCAGCTTTGGCACCGGAAATTTGAACTGCGGGCTCATCCGGATATAGACTAGGCAGTGCGTATAATGTACTGACTACCAGAACAACCAGAATCAGTAAATATTTCCATGCAGGGTAACGCATTCGCTTTCTTCTTAAATGAAAAAGCCGTGCTAAAGCACGACTGTTTTATGATTAAAGGTTATTTAGAGTGCCTTCAGGTAATACAGAAATTACGCTGGCACGCTGAATTTTTACTTCTACACCACGGTTAAGTTCAACAACCGCATAGTCACCTTCAAGTTTGGTTACTTTGCCCATTAAACCACCAGCAAAAACAACTTCGCTACCTACACCTAAGCTTTCGATTAAAGAACGGTGCTCTTTTGCGCGTTTTGCTTGAGGGCGCCAGATTAAGAAATAGAAGATTGCAACGAATACAACAATCATCAAAATGTTTGGCAAAAGACCCGGGCTTTGGGCTGCTGCTGGAGCTGCATGTGCAGTAGAAATGAACAAGCTCATTTTAATTTCCTAAAGTTAAAAAATATGAGTCAGATACCTGACATAATCCTAATTCGTTTTGCAATTTACCTTGTCTTGCGGTTGAGCGCAAATCTCGCTTATTCATCGACAGGGCAAGGTGGAACTTCTAATCCGCGACGGGCATAAAAGTCCTGAACAAATTCATCAAAAGTGCCATTATCTAATGCATCACGCATACCTTCAGTTAAACGTTGGTAATAACGTAAGTTATGAATGGTACCAAGCATAGATGCTAACATCTCTCCACATTTTTCAAGATGGAACAGATAAGCACGGGTAAAGTTCTTACATGTGTAGCAATCGCAGTGTGGGTCAAGAGGACCTTGGTCATGGCGATATTTACTATTACGAATACGTACCAGACCATCAGTGACAAAATAATGACCATTACGTGCATTACGAGTCGGCATTACGCAGTCAAACATATCGACACCACGGCGCACCGCTTCAACGATATCTTCAGGTTTACCTACGCCCATTAAGTAACGAGGTTTGTCCGCTGGCATTTTGTTTGGAAGATAATCTAAAACTTTGATCATCTCTTCTTTTGGTTCACCTACAGATAAACCACCAATTGCATAACCATCGAAACCAACTTCAAGTAAGCCATTTAAAGACTCGTCACGTAAGTCTTCATACATGCCGCCTTGAATAATGCCGAATAAGGCATTTTTATTTTTAAGCTCATCATGGTGATGCGTTTTACAACGTTTTGCCCAGCGCAAAGAAAGCTGTAATGATTTTTGTGCTTCTTCGTGTGTTGCAGGATAAGGCGTACATTCATCAAAAATCATGACGATGTCAGAGTTCAATACATGCTGAATTTCCATTGAAATTTCAGGCGATAAAAACACTTTTGAACCATCAATCGGAGAACGGAAAGTAACACCTTCTTCCTTAATTTTACGCATAGCGCCAAGGCTAAATACTTGGAAGCCGCCAGAGTCAGTCAAAATTGGCTTATTCCACTTAATAAAGTCGTGCAATCCGCCGTGTTGCTTGATTACTTCAAGGCCCGGACGCAAATATAAATGGAAGGTATTACCTAAAATAATTTGTGCCTGAATATCTTCGATATCACGCGGCAACATGCCTTTGACTGTACCGTAAGTCCCCACTGGCATAAAAACAGGTGTTTCAACAACACCATGTTCTAAAGTTAAACGACCACGACGGGCACGACCCGACTGACCTAATTTTTCAAACTTCATCTAAAAATCCTGAACAATAGCAAGCAATACCGTAGGGCAGTGCAAGGGCGAAAAAACAGTTCGCTGCTAAATAGGGGCTGTCAAATTATGAGTTTTTAAACGGGAAGACCAATTTAAAAATACAAATAGCCCTAAAAATAAGAGGGCTATTTTCCTTGATTCTGCCAAGTAGTTCTACTACTAAATGTAGCTGGCTATAAAATAGGTCAATTTTCCGATTGAATGACCACTTTTTTATTTAGACTAAAAGTTAGGTTTGTAGTCAAAATTGTCTGTAGCCAAATTATCGCGAAAAGGACGAATTGCTTTTTTAGATAAAGTCATCGTATTAATCAGATTATTTGGAAACACTTCAATCTGGTTGTTAAATACTTCGACATTGCGGTTAAAAATGCTGATTGCCGCGCCAACATTTTCGTTTTGTTCCTGAATATCATCCATCATTTTGCTATAGAGCGTATCTGCTTTTAGTTCAGGATAGTTTTCAACCACGACATTTAGGCTACGAATCAGCTCTTTGCTCATTTTTTCAATCTGCTGTAATTGAGCAATATCAGTATGGTCGACATTTAAACTGAGAATTTGCTGACGTAAAGCAGTCACCTTTTCTAAAGTCGATTTTTCAAACTGAGTATATTGATTGAGCGTGGTTTCTAATGCTTCAAGTGTTTTTACTTTTTGGCGTTCGAAATTTGCAACCTCTGCCCAAGCACGTTTGGTCGCGTTAAAATAACGCACAATGTTGTTACGAATGTGGATGCCCCACGCAATCAGTACGACGAAAATCCCCAAGAAAATGAATAAGCCTTTCATTTTCACTCCTCTTATTTTTATTCTCTCATTGAACCTTTTAACTTCTTATTTAATAAGTTGCCAGTTCGGCACTACGAGAGATTTATTTAATTAAATTAAGCATGAATTGTTGAAATTTTTCATATTGCGGCATGGTCATGGTACGTAAATGTCCACGTAATGCTGGAATATCATGAATTTCACTACGTTTACTGGTGGTTTGAAAAAGATCTTGCTCACCGAGATAACATAATATTTGCTCTTCATGATGATAAATTAAATCACCGTTAAAATGTTGAAAAAAATCATGAAGTTTTAAAGTTAGACTTGGGCTAATTTCTTTAGCTAACTGGTGTTGGTCAGTACCGAAAATATTGAGCTCTTGGTTAATCAGAATGTCAGTACTTTGCCATTCGCTTAAGTACGGTGCAAAAAAGCGAGAACGTTGATTACTTACGGCTATACCTAAGGCTGGTATTTGAAAAATAAAAGCACCCCATAAATCTTTATGAATCTCTTTTATTATTTTTTTATCGCTGTTCTGATCTTGAAGTATAGGTAAATTATTTACATAGTGATATTTAAATAGCAGGACTTGATGATCTGTAATGCCATCATTCCATGTCACTGAAGCAAACTCAGTAATTTCATTCGCTTCATTGCCTCGATTAAACAATGGGAAATATTGTTTTAGTCTGCTTAAGACTAAAATGGGTTGAGCTTGAATTGGAAGATAAGCTGGTAACGGCTGAAACTGCAGGCCATAACGTAAAGCAGTCATACGCTGTTCTAAATAATGAATAACTTCGGTTAAAGGCTTTTGCGGTTCATAGAGTAAGTAGGCCAGAAAACCAGTTAAAAATGCCCATAAGAGACTCCAAATATATTGAATATGAGGATGAAAAAAATATCCAAATAATAGTGTCGTAATACTGCAAATACCTAACAAATACGGCAATACATTAACAAAACGAAGGTTATGATCTTCACGCCATGGATGTAACGCATTTAAGAGCTCTTGATCTGTTTGTGACTTTTGTCCCGCGTCCCAAAGTCGAGCAATATTACGAAAGACCTGTGTATTTTTTTTACGTCTTATATGAAGTGCTTGTTGTACGGTATCAATTGGCATGAAGGTAATGAGTTGATTATCATAAAGTGCTAAGCCTAGATTATCTTTTAAATTGAAAGAGATAAATAGAAATAAGTTTTAAATAAATAATTACTTTTATGACTTCGGCATTTGAGTTTCATCAATGAAATGCTGCAATATATTTGCAAACTGCTCAAACTCTGGCATTGAAAGTGTTTCAAGACATTCAGTAAGCTCACGTACACTAGTGCCATATAAACTTTGCTGACGTAAAAGATTTACATTACAGAGCCAACATAATGCAGATGTTTCAGGGTGTACATAGAAGTCCCCCGGAAAATCTTCCAACATTTTTTCTAATAATAACAAACGGTCAGGGCTTAGAAATTTTACTAAGTCCAACTCATTAATTCCACTTTGTTGGTATTTTTGATTAAAACGAATATCACTTGACTCCCAAGCTACTCCTAAGCGGCAAGCCTTTTGCTGTTGACTTGAAATGCTGACTCCGCGAACTGGAAAACTCTCTAAAATGATACCGTATAAATCATAGCTAACATCTTTAAGTTCCCAACTGCCTTTTGAGTTATAGGCCATCTCTCGATTGATATAATGATATCTAAAAATTTTATAGGGATGAGTTGTTTCTCTTACTTGCCACTTGCCGTGTACTGCTATTAGGACTGAATTTTGTTGATTACCTAACTTAAATAATGGAAAAACTGAAGCAGGTGTGCCTTCTTCCGGCAAATTATCTTCGGTTGCAAATTTAAAATTATATTTATGTTCATAATAATAAGTTTGGATATCTTGAAGCAGACAATTAAGTTCGGCAGTCGATGCTCTATGATGAAAGCCATAAAAGATCGCAAGAATCGCAAAAGGGAAGAAATAGATCGAAATAAAAAAGCCTAAAGCCATACAAACTAAGGCAAAGATTGTAGCATTCCAAAAAATATAATTTCGTATACCAAGCTGTTGTGTACCTGTCCAATTCTTTAATGAATGAATAAGCAGCTCAGGTGGTAATTCCTGATTAAGTAAATTTCTTAACGCTTCAATATTTTTTAAAGTAATTTTGTTGTGCGTATTTTGATTATCAAAAGTATTTCGAACTTTCTGGAAGATAGGATTCATAAATTTTTTTATTAATTAAAATAGTATCTAGATCAGCTGGATTAAACCTCGAATTAACTTATAAGGTTTAACCCAGCTTTAATTTTTAAACTTCTAATTTATCAATCAACATTGCATCGCCATAACTAAAGAAACGATAGCGGTTTTTAACTGCATGTTCGTAAGCAGCCAAAATATTGTCTCGATTCGACAATGCTGATACCAACATGAGTAGGGTAGATTCAGGTAAATGGAAGTTAGTAATTAAACGATCTACAATACAGAACTCATAGCCCGGATAGATAAAGATCTGCGTATCACCATTCCACGCTGCGATTTTTCCGCCGTGTGCTTGAGCTGCACTTTCTAAGGCACGTGTTGCGGTTGTACCGACAGCAATTACTTTATTGCCGCGCGCTTTTGTCGTCAAAATCAAATCAATAGTTTCTTGGGGAACGTCGCACCATTCACTGTGCATAACATGATTGGTAATGTCATCAGTACGGACAGGCATAAATGTGCCAGCGCCGACGTGTAAAGTCACAAAAGATTTTTGAACATTTTTTTGCTCTAACTTTGCTAGTAACTCTTCGTCAAAGTGCAGGCTCGCAGTTGGTGCAGCCACACTGGCAATTTTCTCAGGGTTATGGAAAACCGTTTGATAGCGTTCAGTGTCAATTTCTTCTGCTTCACGGTTAAAGTAAGGCGGAATAGGTAACTGACCATATTGCTCAAGTACAGGTAAAATTGGCTGTGAAAACTCAACGACAAATAAGTTTTCGTGACGGCCACGCACAATCACAGGAATATTACTTGCACCGACAAAAAGCTCAGCCCCTGCTTTAGGAGAGTTACTCGCTTTAATATGGCAATACGCTGTGGTGTGGTTCAGCATACGCTCAACCAAAATCTCAATTGCACCACCTGTGGCACGTTTTCCTTTAAGACGAGCTTTCATTACTTTGGTATCGTTGAGTACCAACAAATCACCTTCTTCAAACAGATCAATAATATCTGTGAACATGTGATCGTGATATTGACCCTTTGCGTCTAAATGCAATAAACGTGAAGCACTACGTGATTCGAGAGGGTAACGGGCAATAAGTTCATCGGGTAATTCAAAGGAAAAGTCAGACAGTTGCATATTTAGGAAAAAACACCGCAAAAATTGGGCCTAGTATAAACTTTTTCGCTTTTTTATGGCTGTGCTTCTGATCTAAATCATGAAAAATGTTTAAATGATCTAAAAGTGAACGATAATATTCACTTAGGGTTTGACAAGTTTTGCAAACGCGCTAATATACGCAACACAAACATACTTCCTCTCCCGAGGTGGTGAAATTGGTAGACGCGGCGGACTCAAAATCCGCTGTCAGAGATGACGTGTCGGTTCGAGTCCGACCCTCGGGACCAAGATTCAGAATCTTATGATTCTACGAAAACCCCATAAGCTAATGGCTTATGGGGTTTTTTGTTGAATATTTTAATAAGTAAAAATCTATTCAAGATTACTTTTATGGTTAAAAATCTAGATTAAATGATTTAATTTAGTGCAAAATATTTGGTTGGAAGGGTCCTAAGCAAGTATTGACTTACTACACCCCAACTAATGAGAAAATTTTAGGAGAATTGAATGTATTAAAAGGATTATCAAAACATTTCATTTCTTATTTG
>NZ_JBIUCP010000051.1:0-26604 GCF_044538765.1 Acinetobacter sp. ABJ-A23_2 | reverse complement strand
CCCGAACTCAGAAGTGAAACCTCTTAGCGCTGATGGTAGTGTGGGGTTACCCATGTGAGAGTAAGTCATCGCCAGCTCATTATTCCAAACACCCCAATCTCGAAAGAGGTTGGGGTGTTCTTTTATGCGTGGGATAAATTTGTACGGTTGCCCTGCTTTAGAGATAGAGTGTCTTAATTCAATCAAATTGCCTTGTAATAAAAAAACATTTCATAATATTCCCATATTTGCTTAATCTATAAATAGTTAAACTTGAGTTTTCATCTATGCAGTTCAAAATTATCGCAGCCCAAGATCTAGATAAAAATCAGCGCCATCAGATTGCTGAGTTATGTTTTTCTGCTTTTGATGAAGATCCTTGGAGCCAATATGCTTTCATGCAAAAGGCTATTCATGTCGTCGGTATATTGGACAATCAAATTGTCTCACATGCCTTATGGACGGATAGAGCTTTTACCATAAATGGTAGTTCCGATGTAAAAACAGCTTATGTAGAGTATGTGACCACTGATTACACGATGAGAGGTAAGGGGCTTGCATCACAATTATTAAAACATTTAGTTGAAGCATTAACTGACTTGGAATATGGACTTGCTGCATTACAGCCGGAAGATGAAGCATTTTATAAAAAATTAGGTTGGACTACTTGGTGGGGTGATTTGTACATCAAACAAGATACATCTACTTATCTAACCGATGACTATGAAATTATGCTATATCCTTTGAGTAACTATATGAAAGATCTACTATCACACTGTTCAGAGGACGATAGTATTTGCGCAGAATGGCGAGAGGGTGAACCTTGGTAGTCGTAACTACATGATTTTTAATCTTATAGAAAGATAAGCTTTTTCACCTAAAATATGAGTACTGTAAAGATATAAATATATGTTTTATATTATCTTTAATTTAGAGCCTCTTATTTTATTTTCATGCTGGTCTATATTTATCGAGTTAGTAAATTAAATCAACATGATTACTAATATAAGAGTCTTTTTATATTGCTTAATTTTTCTACTTTCTTGTTTATTTGACAAGCCTATAATGGTTCAGAATCATTCCAAATTTAATAAGGATATAACATGTCTACCGACCAGCAATTTCCAACTCCTAACAATTTAGGTATCGCGGTATATTCCAATAATGCCGAAGCTATTGGTAATACACCTTTAGTACGTATTAACCGTTTGATTAAAACGGGCGCAACCGTATTAGCAAAAGTGGAAAGCCGTAACCCTGCATTTTCTGTGAAATGCCGTATCGGGGCGGCACTTATTGCAGATGCAGAGAAACGTGGTGTATTAAAAGAAGGTATGCACATTGTTGAACCAACCAGTGGTAACACTGGTATTGCATTGGCGTTTGTTGCTGCGGCAAAAGGTTATCCAATTACTCTAACTATGCCTGCAAGTATGAGCCTTGAGCGCAGAAAAGTACTGAAAGCTTTAGGTGCTAATTTGGTTTTAACTGAACCTGCGAAAGGAATGAAAGGGGCGGTTGATGAAGCGGTACGATTAGCAACTGAACAGCCAGATGTTTATTTCTTGCCACAACAATTTGAAAACCCAGCAAATCCGCAAATCCATGTAGACACAACTGGTCCTGAAATTTGGCAAGCTACAGGTGGACAAGTTGATATTTTGGTTGCTGGTGTGGGTACTGGCGGTACGATTACAGGTATTTCTCGTTATTTTGAACAAGTCCAAAATAAACCATTGTACTCAGTAGCAGTTGAACCTGCTGAATCTCCAATTATTACTCAGACCAAAAATGGTGAAAACATTACCCCTGCACCGCATAAAATCCAGGGAATTGGTGCAAACTTTATTCCGAAGAATCTTGATTTGGACCTTGTGGATGAAGTCTTACCAGTGACTAGCGAAGAAGCAATTCAATGGGCGAGAGACTGTGCAACCCAAGAAGGTATTTTAGTGGGTATTTCAAGTGGAGCTGCATTGGCAGCCGCTGCAAAAATTGCAGAGCGTCCTGAAAATGCTGGTAAAACCATCGTTGTTATTCTGCCAGACAGTGGGGAACGTTATCTGTCGTCTGTGTTATTTGAAGGTTTATTTGACGAATAAAATTAACTGCATAAAAAAGCCCATCTATTGATGGGCTTTTGTTTAAGCTTATTTATAAGGCACGTTTTAAATTTTTTTGATGATGCTTAATAGATCGGGCATATTTTTTCGCTTTGTGACGGGTCCAGAAACTTCGCTCATATCCTGTTGGCCCAACATTATAATAGGCCGTGGCTTTAAACCAGCTATCTGCGGTTTGATAGTAATGATTTAAAATATAAGCACCACATTGGATATTTGTAGATTCATCATACAAATTACCAGCACAAGTTTGCTGCCAATAGCTTGGAATAATTTGAGTTAAACCAACAGCCCCAGTCGGAGAGCGGGCATTACTATTATAGTTCGACTCTTGTCTGATCACTGCCGCGAGTAAAAGTGGAGGAACATTATATTTGTCAGCACTTTGAATAATGATTGGAGACAATCGATTCGCTGTACTCGGTGGAACGGAATAAGCTTTTTGTAAACCAGATGATAGCTTATTTGAACGCCAAGTAAATGAACCACTATTAGGACCTAAACTTGTACATCCTGTCATGATAATCATCAAGAAAATTATGAGAAATTTCAGACCAAGAATGTGTAATTGTGATGGTTCAAAACGATTTTGGGTTAAATATGGGGTAAGCAAAATACAAAACCAATAATGAAGTTTCAAATAAAATGATGGTATTTAGCCATACTTATCGGATCAATGTTAGTTCTGTTGCTTAGCACATCTAAAAAGTAAGAATTTTGTATAATTGAAATGAAAAAACCCCGACATCCTGTCGAGGTTCCTTCGTATTCAGCTTTATGTAGCTAACTCCTGTCAACTACCGCTTCCTGCGTTCTTATTCTTCTTCAATGAGACATCCTGTCTCTCTATGATTCATATATTATGAAATAATACTAAAGCTGAATATCCGCAAATCACCGCAATTTTTGTACGTTTTAACTTACAGATCACCTTACTTAAATACGATGTCGACTAGTTTCTGGGCGATAGGAGCACAAATCAATATACTTGGAAAAGCTAATATCTATGCAATAATCCAAGCTGATACCCACAATGAAACGAAGTGATGATTTAGTCCTACTACTTTAAAAGTTGAAACACCTGAAACGATAAAAGACATCATTCCCGATAAAATTAAAAGGAATAAAAGTTTCTGTGCTTTCATGGTTTTATATTCCTTGATAAGCACTTAAGGTCAATGCAAAATTTTCTCCAAATTGTTGAGCAGTTTTAATGTCTCCCTCATCAAATCTATCGGCATGACTGCCATGTTCAGCCTGAGCCATTAAGCCTGACCACGAACCGAGACGATTGGCTGCTTGAGTATAAGGAATACCTTGGTGTTGCTCGGGCAGAATCGGGTTGCCCACCCATAACATGCCGTGTTGCATGCAAAAAGTAAAAATTGAAATTAGTGTCGATTGTTTATCACCTGCGGGGAGGGAAGATATGGTAAAGCCAGCCGCTAGTTTTCCTTTAAAGCTCTGCTTTTTCCATAATGGACCCGTTGCATCCATGAGTTGTTTTAACTTGGAAGATACACCACCTAAATAAGTGGGAGAACCCCAAATTAAGCCATCATATTGAATTAGGGTTTCTGGGTTTTCGACAAGATGTTCAGCATTGAGTAAATCAACTTTAATATCTTTATGGCTCAAAATACCAGTTTGAATTTGCTGAGCAATAAATTGCGTATGCCCTTGGCGACTATAGTAAATAATGGCAGCAGTTTTCATGGATAGTTTCCTTTTTATTTAAATTTGAAATAGTTTTGCAGTGAGATATAAACCACAGCCAAAAACGCTATGGTTCAGTAAACTTTTTAGACAGTTTAGAAAAGGATGCGGGGTTTTTGACGAAGCAAAACCACTACCCATGGCTGGTTGCATAATAAAAAAAGGAATGAGAACAGTGACTACACCAAATAGTAGTGCTGAGTAAAACTGAGGATGAATGAGCCAATCTGAGCCGACAATGAAGAGAAAGCTCAATGCAAAGATTAGCCCAACACTATAATGAGCAATCCAGCCCAATAAATATTCACCCTTAATTTGAGGGCTTTGTGCTATAGATTGATGGATGAGTTTTCCTTGAACTATCATCCAGCCCACCCAGCGTCCGAGAAAGGCAAAATTTAAGGTCGGGATCTTAAATATTTTTAGTATTAACAGCCATATATCCATAATGAATGTTGCACCAACACCAAGACATAAAGCTTGAAAGAATAATGTGGAGGTATTCATTTTTACACCTTGCTTTTATACGTATGAAACGTGATAAATTTATTGTGCAAGTTCAAGTTCACTTGAAGTCAAGAGGATGTTTATGGATATTGGTGAAGTTTCTAAGAAGGCAAAAGTCACAACCGCTACACTACGTTTTTATGAAGAGAAGGGGCTAATTAAGTCGATTGGGCGGCAAGGTTTACGTCGGCAGTATGGTAAGCAGGTGCTTGATCAACTGGCACTTATTACTTTAGGACGTGCTGCGGGTTTTTCTTTAAATGAGATCGCTACAATGTTTGGGCAAGATGGTAAGCCTGATCTTGATCGGCAAAAACTAAAAGATAAAGCTGAACAACTAGAGCAAATGGCAAAGCGATTACATTTTATTAGTCAAGGATTACAACATGCTGCTGTGTGTCCTGCTGAAAATCATATGGAATGCCCAACTTTTCAGAACTTTTTGAAAGCAGCAATTGCTGGAGAATATCAGCCAACGAAACTTTAATTCTTTTTGATGAAGTCATTTAGTTTATGTCTGTATTGAACAGTTGGGTTTGTCATATTTTCGCCATAAAGATTTCATCTTTTTGAAGTAAAAACTTCATATAAGCTTGATTAAATTTGCTTAATTTTTTACCAAATGTATAAAATCATGAGCAAAAAAACTTTAGTCGCATTATTATGCTGTGCCAGTTTAGGATTGACGGCATGTAATGATGATAACGATCAAGAACAAACATCACCTACTGAAAACGTTACCGAACCAACTTTAATTTCTTTTGCCAAATTACCTGTAGAAACCTATGCTGCTGGCCCAGACTCTGGTGCATATGTAAAAGGTGCAAATGGAATTTATCCTCCATTTAAAGGCCAGCCTGTACAAGGTTTTTCTGCTGCATTAAAAAATGAAGATGGCAGCTATATGGCAATGGCCGATAATGGTTTTGGTACCCAAGATAATTCAGCAGACTTTTTACTTCGTATTTATAAATTAAAACCTGATTTCAAAACTAAAACCAAAGGTACAGGGCAAGTTACTGTACAAGGCTTTATTCAATTGCGTGATCCAAACAAGTTAATTCCTTTTAATATCGTGAATGGTAACACGCCTGAGCGTTTATTAACGGGTGCTGATTTTGACCCAGAGTCAATGCAACGTACTAGTGATGGCACTTATTGGATTGGGGATGAGTTTGGACCTTATTTACTTCATTTTTCAGCGGATGGAGTGTTATTAGATGCACCAATCGCTTTACCAAATCCATTAAATCCGACCCAAGAATTACGTTCACCACAAAATCAGTTTAATAAAGCGCAAATTAATTTTGTAGAGCCTTTGGTTCAGCAAAGTGGTGGTTTTGAAGGAATGGCAATTTCACCAGATGGGCAGTACCTTTACCCGCTTATAGAAAAGCCAATTAAATCAATTCGGGAAACGGAAAGACAGTTGCTGATCTCTCAATTCGACATTAAGAAAAAAGCGTATACAGGGAAATATTATTGGTTCCAATTAGACAGTAAGGCAACCAATATTGGTGACTTCCAACTCTTTAATGATAAAGAAGGCATTATTATTGAGCGTGATGCGACTCAGAATAATTTAGGCGGATATAAAAAATTAATCCGTGTTAAATTGAATGAGTCAGGTCAGCTGGTAAGCCGTGAAGATTTAGTCGATTTAATTAAAATTGCTAACCCGAATATGTTGTATGGCACAGCTAGAGCAGGAGATATTGGGACGGGACAGGTTTTTGCTTTCCCGTTTGAAACCATTGAAGATGTGATTATTGAAAATGGCACAACGCTCACGGTACTAAATGACAATAACTTCCCTGGTTCAACAGGACGCAACGCAAAACTGGCTGATGATAACGAGATTATTCAAATTCGTTTACCAAAAGCTTTGTTCTAATGCTTATAAATAAATTGTGTTAAGACTACGGCGGATTTTGTTCCGCCGTATTTATTCCAGGAATAAAATATTGAGTAAAGTTTAATCAAATTAATTTCTATATTATTGTTTTCGTATGTTTTATAAACAGGGAAAATGAATGAAATTCATGTTAAAATGATCGGCTTTCATCTTTAGATGTCTCTCCTTCATCTGCTAGCCGAGATTCGCAAGCCATGTCTACCGCTTATACCATGCAAACTGCGCCAAAAGCGCTGTTTGATTACGACAAATATTGGGCGTCGTGTTTTGAACCAGCGCCATTTTTGCCGATGTCACGAGAAGAAATGGACCAACTCGGCTGGGATGCGTGTGACTTTATTTTAGTCTGTGGTGATGCTTATATTGACCACCCATCATTTGTATCGGGTGTGATTGGACGTGTGCTTGAGGCACAAGGTTTCCGTGTCGGAATTATTGCGCAGCCAGACTGGACCAATGTTGAAAGCTTCCGCGTTTTAGGTAAGCCAACGATTGCTTGGGGTGTAACCGCAGGTAATATGGATTCGATGATTAACCGTTATACGGCAGATCGTAAAATTCGTTCGGATGATGCATATTCTCCAAACAATGAACCGAATAAACGTCCTGACCGTGCAGCAACAGTTTATTGCCAACGTTGTCGAGAAGCATTCCCTGATGTACCTGTGTTATTGGGTGGTATTGAAGGCAGTTTACGCCGTATCGCACACTACGATTATTGGTCAGATAAAGTCCGTCGTTCGATTTTGATGGACTCAAAAGCCGATTTGCTCATGTACGGTAATGGTGAGCGTGCCATTATTGATGTAATGCATCGTTTGGCTAAAGGTGAAAAAATCCACGAGATTACTGATGTTCGTGGTACGGCATTTATTATTAATAAACATAACAAAGCATCAAAAGCAAAGTTTGTTGAAGTTGCGAGTAATGATGTAGATACGGTTGGGCGTGTTGATCCAATTATTAACCCATATGTCATGACAGAAGATATTGATGGCTGTGAGGTTGAAAAAGAAAAGGGTAACTCTTTAGCTCAGTATCAAAATTTCCAAAAAGAGATTGTTGCAAATCCGATTGTGCGTGAAGGCGACAAACTTGATGACGACACTCAAATCGTTCAATTAAAGCCGGCACCGTCAAAAGCGATTAAACACAAATTGCCACCACGAGAGTTGGCGGTTATTCGCTTGCCTTCTTTTGAAGAAGTGGCAAATGATCAAGTGCTTTACGCACATGCAAACCGTATTTTGCACCTTGAAACTAACCCTGGTAATGCTCGTGCACTCGTTCAACGCCATGGTGAACGTGATGTGTGGATTAACCCACCTCCAATTCCTCTAACTACAGAAGAAATGGACTATGTGTTTGATTTACCTTATGCACGTTTGCCACATCCTACTTATGGTGATGCGCGTTTCCCTGCATTTGATATGATCAAATTCTCGGTCAACATTATGCGTGGCTGTTTTGGTGGTTGTACATTCTGTTCGATTACAGAACATGAAGGTCGTATTATCCAAAACCGTTCGGAAGATTCAATCTTACGTGAGATTGAAAAAATCCGTGATACGGCACCAAACTTCACTGGTATTATTTCAGATTTAGGTGGCCCAACAGCAAACATGTACCGTTTGCACTGTAAAGACCCAGAAATTGAGAAGAACTGTCGTAAACCTTCTTGTGTTTATCCGGGTGTTTGTCAAAACTTACATACCGATCACGCGCCATTAGTGCAGCTTTATCGTAAAGCGCGCGCTATTAAAGGTGTGAAGAAAATTCTGATTGGTTCAGGTCTGCGCTATGACCTTGCTGTACTCAACCCTGAATATGTCAAAGAGCTGGTACAGCACCACGTAGGTGGTTATTTAAAAATTGCGCCTGAACATACCGAGCAAGGCCCGTTATCTAAAATGATGAAACCGGGTATTGGTACGTATGATCGTTTCAAACAAATGTTTGACCGTTTTAGTAAAGAAGCAGGAAAAGAGCAATATTTAATTCCGTACTTTATTGCTGCGCATCCGGGTACTTCAGATTATGACATGATGCATCTTGCAATTTGGTTGAAAAAGAATGGTTTCCGTGCCGATCAGGTACAGACTTTCTATCCATCGCCAATGGCAACTGCAACAACCATGTATTATTCAGGGAAAAACCCACTTGCTAAAGTAGCTCGCTATACTGAAAAAGTTGATATTGTAAAAGGCGAGAAACGCCGTCGTCTGCATAAAGCATTCTTGCGTTATCATGATCCAAACAACTGGCCATTACTTCGTGAGGCCCTAAAAGAGATGGGTCGCGCAGATTTAATTGGTAATTCGAAGCAGCATTTAATTCCGACTTATCAGCCAAAAGGCACAGAAGGGGAATATAAGTCTGCTCGCAAGAAAAATTCGTCTACAGCAGGCGATTCGGTTAAACGAAATAATCAGCAAACGAATAATCATTCGAATCAGAAGCGTCCACAAAAAGGACAGGTTCTAACGCAACATACTGGTTTACCTCCTCGTGAAACAGGTGAGAAAAGACCATTTGGCGGGAAAAGTAAACCTAAATCTAAAGTTCGTGGATAATGATAAAACAGGCTCTTAAATAGAGCCTGTTTTGTTTTTTATGACTCTATTTAAATCGTATAATGAGATTTTTGAGGATTTAAAGTACAAAAAACGTAACGAATAATGATAAATAGCCAAAATCTGACGAGCTGCACTTGATTGTTATTGATTCTATGATTATAAATAATGTGAGGGTGGCTAAATTTAAGCCAAGCTTGATAACTACAAGTGAAATTACTAAGTGAACCTTTTAAAAAACGGCTGTGTCGTTATCAATTAAAACAAAGTGTGATCTAGCAAAATCATTATAAAAAACTTAAAGGATTAGGCCCATGTATTATTTAATCACGATCTTATTATTATTTTTGGTTGTTGTTATGGCAGTGAAAAGTCTGTCACGAAGGCATCAACATGATAGTGCTTTAAAGCGCCGTGCAGTGTTAACTAGCCATGAGCAAATGACCTTAACCAGACTACAAACAGTTTTGCCCAAATTTACAGTATTGGCGCATGTGTCTTTTGATGCACTTTTAACTACAAAATACGCGCATACACGTCGTAAATATCAAAATATGTCAGCTGATTTTGTTGTGCTTGATCAAAATTATCAGGTAGTTGTAGTTGTTGTTCTGGGGGAAAATGGTTTACGCCGAGCGCATCAACAATATGAGCGTCGCCTATTACAATTGGCTGGCTATCGTGTGCTTCATTATAGCAGTGTGCCTGATTATCATGACCTAAGAAGAGATTTATTAACTCCTGAATCAGAGATAGCAACTTTACCTGTTACGCCGCAGTTAGAAAGAATCTCAAATGCTTTTGTGAAGTCTTAGAATTTATAAATAGAGGTTATAGCAATTTAATTTTAGGACTCATTAAAGAAGATTTGAATAAAATGCTGAAATTAAAACTTCTAGAAACATAAAAAACTGAGCATTATCTTGATCAATATTGCTCAGTTTTTTATTGCTTAAAATTAATAAGAATTATGGAAGTACTGCAACTACTGTCATTTCTACAAGTACATCAGGTGCATAAAGTTTAGATTCCACACAAGTACGAGCAGGTGGATGCTCTTTGCTAATCCATGCGTCCCATACAGCATTCATAGCTGCATAGTCTGTTTCAATATCTTTTAGAAAAATCATGACAGAAAGAATATGACTTTTGTCGGTTCCTGCTTCAGCAAGTAAGCGATCAATATTGTCTAAAGTTTGTTGAGTCTGCGCCGTAATGTCTACGCTGGTATCATCAGCGAGTTGTCCTGCTAAATGGACTAAATTACCCGAAATCGCCACTTCACAATATCTTGAAGTCACGTGTAAGCGTTTTACCGTCATAAAAATGCTCTAAAGTGTCTTTATTGAATAGTTTGATTTTATGAAGAGTTACTAGGCAGGCGCAAGCAAGTGCAAAGGAATTTCGGTAGATTATTGTTGTGATTTATAAGAACGGGCAAGCTCCATGTACTTTAAGTGCCCTGTAATATTCGGATTTGGTCGTCACGCCAATCACAGGACGATATGCCGAAAGTAAAGGTTGCTTTGGCATGTTGCAAATACATGGGTAATGAATATGCGCTGATTAGATTACTTCAAACTTTAAGCAAAAGGGAACTGTTTTTGTTTAAAACTTGTTCTTTTGTATAAAAAAACAACACTTACCATAAGGACAACTGAAAGTCGTCAGCTTTAGTTTGTAATTGATAAACTCCAATACCAATGAGCCGAAATTGGAAGTTTTCGGGAATATGCATCTCATTTAAAAGTAAGAATAAAACTTGAATCAGGTCTTGTTGAGAATGAATTGGGTTTTTAAAACTTTTACTGTGTTGCAAAGTCTGGAAATTCTTAAGTTTGAGCTTAATATTTACGCCTCGGGCATTCAGTTGCTTTTTCTCTAAACTTTGCCAGACTTTTTCGGCTAGACCATGCCAGTAGGGTTGGCACTGAGCTAAAGTAAAGTCACTATCAAATGTGGTTTCTTTCGAAATTTGCTGTCGGGCACGTTCAGCTTGAACGGGCCGGTTGTCGATGCCTTGAGCGTATAAATAAAGCTGTTGGCCATATTTACCAAAGTGGTGAACTAAAACAGCTTCTTCAATTTTTTGTAAGTCGCCTAGCGTATGTAATTCAAGCTGTTGGAGCTTTTCTTGGGTAACTTTGCCTACTCCTGGAATTTTCTTTAAGGGCAAGTCCTGAATAAAACTGGCTACTTGAGAAGGTTTTATAACAAACAGGCCATTCGGTTTATTCCAGTCGGACGCAACTTTTGCCAAGAATTTATTAGGTGCTACACCAGCCGAGGCTGTCAGTCCGGTTTGCCTGAAAATATCTTCCCGAATATGCATAGCCACTTCGGTCGCACTCGCGATTTGTTTTAAATTTTCAGTGACATCAAGGTATGCTTCATCTAAAGATAAAGGTTCAATAAGAGTCGTGTATTGTTGAAAAATACTATGAATTTGAGCCGAGATGGCACGATATTTTTCAAAATTAGGCTCAATAATAACAACTTGAGGGCATAGTTTTCTTGCTTGGCTCATGGACATGGCAGAGCGTAAGCCAAACTCACGGGCAGGGTAAGAAGCTGCCGCAATCACAGCACGCGGATGATGCGAAGAAATAACGACGGGAAGATGCTTTAGATCAGGACGCTCTCGCAATTCGACCGATGCATAGAAGGCATCCATATCGATATGAATGATTTTGCGCATATTATTGTGCTTTCACGATGCCTTGCTGCTGTAAAAATTGGTGCCATTCTTTGACTGAACCCTCATAAACGTTTAAGTCTACTGGTTTGGTCATGCCTTCAATTTTACCTTGATTACTATGCTGCCAAAAGAGCCATTTTCGCTTGTCTTTCAGCTCAGGTTTTCCTTCATAATCTCTGACCCAAAGTGGGGTATTAGGGAAACTTCCTATCAATACAATGTGGTAAAAAGTTTTGGAAATATAAAAGATAGGCTGTTTGCCATAATGCTGTTTTAGGCGGTCATGCATAATGCCTATTTCTTTAAGTAATTGTTCTTTGGTGTGCGCATTAATACAGTTGCCGTCATATTCCAGATCGATAACAGGAGGAAGGGCATCAGCTTTGTTGGGTACGGTTGCAATAAAATTTTCAGCTTGTGTTTTGCCATCACGACATAAACGGTAAAAATGATAAGCCCCAACATGAAATCCATGTTCGCGTGCTTTTAACCAGTTTTCTTGAAATTTTGGATCTTTATAATCACCGCCTTCAGTCGCTTTTAAATAGACGAATTGGAATTTTTTGGGTGATATTTTTTTCCAGTCAATATCTTCTTGATGATGAGAAACATCAAAGCCTTGAACCGGATAATCTTGAGCAATTGCTTTTTGTTGGTAGAACAGACCGAAGTAAGTGAGAACCCCCATAACACAAGCTAAAACAATCCCAATGAGGGTGTTGTAGCGTGGTGTAGAAAAGGTTTTTGCCAGCTTGGTCATGCAAAACTCAGTATCAATATGAAGCTCACATCATAGCGTGATTTGTGAATGAGAAACCATGCTAAAAATGCAACTGCTTACACAGGCGTATTTTTTGGAATTTGCCAAAAGATAAGCGCAGTAATGACATTAATACAGCCTAAACAAATAAGGGTGACATGGAAGGCAGTTGTCACATGTGCTGTACCATAGTAATCGGTAAATACATTAATGAGGGTACCTGCCAGTGCAACACCAATACTCATTGAAAGCATCATAATCATTGATAGGAAACTATTCCCACTACTTGCATCTTGTTGAGGCAAATCTTTCAAGGTAAGTGTATTCATGCCCACAAATTGTAATGAGTTCAATGTACCAAATAAGAAAAAGTGTAGGGCTCTAAACCAAGCAGGAGTATCGACCGTCATAATCGCAAAAGATGCAATACATAGACCGACTAATGTGGTGTTAATTAACAAAAAGCGGCGATAACCCATTTTCTGAATAATGGGTCTAACAATCGGCTTAGAAAAAAGCGATCCTAAGACTAATGGAATCATCATTAAACCCGCAATGAATGGCTCAAAACCAAAAGCCACTTGCAGCATAAGCGGTAAAACAAAAGGTAAGGCATTGCCACCAAAACGGGCAAAGAAATTACCTAAAATACCAATGGCAAATATTTTATTTTTAAACAAACGGCTACGGAATAATGCATTTTGATGGGTATGTGAATGATAGGCGTACCAAAGCGTTGTGATTACACCGACAACTAACAGTGAAATGCTGAACCATTTTGAATATTCACGTGAGGCAAGATGTTCAATACCCAATGACCAGCCAATCATTGCAACAACCAAAAGCACAAACCCAATAAGGTCAAAGGTTTTAACGGTAGGCTCTTTTACATTTGGCATGACCTTCAATGTCATTAATATACCTAATATACCCATTGGAATATTAATCAGAAAAATCCAGTGCCATGTTGCCACTTCAACTAACCAGCCACCGAGTGTTGGACCCACTAAAGGGCCAAGTAAACCTGCCAGACTCATGAGGCTCATGGCAGCTAAAAACTGAGTTCGAGGAATAATTTTTAAAAGTGATAAACGACCAACGGGGAGTAATAATGCTCCCCCAACGCCCTGAATGACACGGAAAAATAAAAGTTCATTAAGGCTTTGAGAAAGACCACAACCTAAAGATGCAAGCGTAAAAATAACAATTGCTGATAAAAACGTATTTCTAACACCAAAGCGGTCGGCCAACCATCCACTTAAAGGAATACAGGCCGCCACAGATAAAACATAAGCCACCACCACGCTATGCATACGTAATGGATCTTCATTTAAATGATGTGCCATTGCAGGAATAGCAGTATTTACAATGGTGGTATCCAATGCCTGCATAAAAAAGCCAATGGAAACCAAAAGAACCAATAGGCGATATTCAGGTTGCAAAGCTTGATGAGTCGGCGTGGCATTCATAACATTTGAAAATTAACGTTTTCGCTTAGTGTAAAACAAATTGAAAGTAAAAAGAGTAAGGCAATGTTGAGTACCCCTTTACTAAATCTAATTGCTTTTGAAGGCAACGGTGAAAATAGTTAAAACAAAAAAAGCGGAAGAACCGCTTTTTTATTGAGATAGGGGATTTTACACAACAAATCTCTTTGGCATTTTTAAGTTTCGAATGACGTTATAAATTTGGTCGATTTCTTCACATACAATTAATTTAGCTCGGTGCTGAAGGGGAAGGAAACCTTCTTGAACTGCATGGTCTAACTGAGCAATTAACGCATTATAAAAACCATTTACGTTATATAAAATCATAGGTTTTTGGTGCTGATTGAGTTGCCCCCATGTCGCAATTTCCAAAATTTCTTCGAATGTTCCCAAACCACCAGGTAGTGCGATAAACGCACTCGCACGCTCTGCCATCATGGCTTTACGCTCATGCATGGTTTCTACCACATGTAATTCGGTCAGTCCTGCATGTGCGACTTCATAATCAAGCATAAATTCAGGAATGACACCTACAGCTTCTCCACCATGTGCAAGCACGCTTTCAGCGACTTGACCCATTAAACCAATGCTGGCACCGCCGTAGACCAGACCAAAACCTTGTTCAGCAATTCCGCTGGCTAATTCAATTGCCTTTTCGCGATAAATCGGGTTATTTCCTGCTCGTGAGCCACAATATAATGCAATAAGAGGTTGTGTTGTTTTTACAGCTGTTATTGGTGAATCATTTACTGCCATTGTTAATACGCTATTCATTGCTTTATTTTCACCTTATCACGTTCATATTTCTTGTCTACACTAAGCAAAAAATATGACAACTTTATAAGCAGTTTTATAGGAAAGATTCATGTTTTGTATGGGTTTGGTGAATACATATAATGATCAAATAAAAATGATGAATTTATGTTAAATCTTGCCTATACTGAAAATTCGTTTAACAACATATGAACAAATATGGGTAGTGGTTGTAGTCGCTCCGTTTTAATTTCTTGTCCTAAAAAAACATTATTCCCCCTTTGTCTAGGCATGCCTGTTGTGTTGCCCAATAAAGATAAAATCCACCCAGCACAGGAGCAGGATCAATGATCTTTGAATGGATGTCTGATCCGTCTGCTTGGGTAGGCTTAGCTACATTAATTGTTCTTGAAATCGTACTAGGGATCGATAACCTCGTCTTTATTGCTATTTTGGCTGAAAAGTTGCCACCAGAACAACGTACTAAGGCACGGATAGTGGGTTTAATACTCGCTTTGGGAATGCGTCTTATCCTCTTAGCTTCAATTGCTTGGGTCGTGACACTCACCCAACCACTTTTCCATATTCTTAACCATCCATTCTCTGGCCGTGACTTGATTTTATTGTTCGGTGGTGTGTTCTTGTTATTTAAAGGCACCATGGAATTGCATGAGCGGATGGAAGGTAAACAGCTTCATAAAGAAGATAATCCAGTCCATGCTGCGTTCTGGATGGTGATTGTTCAGATTGTAGTGCTTGATGCCGTATTCTCATTAGACAGCGTAATTACTGCTGTGGGTATGGTGAAAGAGCTGTCAATCATGATGGTTGCTGTTGTGATTGCTGTGGGTATCATGTTGTGGGCTTCAAGACCACTCATGGACTTTGTAAATAAGCACCCAACAGTCGTTATTCTGTGTCTTGGCTTCTTAATGATGATCGGTTTCTCGTTGGTGGTGGAAGGTTTTGGTTTCCATATTCCGAAGGGTTACTTATATGCTGCGATTGGTTTCTCGATTTTAGTCGAAATGATCAACCAAACCATGCGCCGCAATCAAGAAAAGCTAGTGACTACTACAGATTTACGTTATCGCACAGCTTCTGCTGTTTTACGTATGTTAGGCAGTAAAAATAGCGGTTCTACTTCAGATGCCCAAACGGCTGATAAAGAAGATGTATTGGCTACTCAAGCTTTTGCCGATGAAGTCTTTGATGAAGAAAATGGTGCTTACCACAGTGTACTTGTACAGGGCGTACTGGGTTTATCTGAACGTCCAGTAAAGTCGGTAATGACTCCACGACCTGAGCTGGAATGGATTGACTTAGACGATGAACCGGAAGTTTTAAAAGAACGTTTAATGTCGATGACACATTCACGTTTAATCGTTGCTCGTGGTGAACTTGATAATATTGAAGGGATCGCGCTTACACATAAAGTTTTAAATGGCTTCATTGAAACAGGCGTTGTTGATTTTCAAAAGTACTTACGTGAGCCAGTCATTGTGCATGAAAATGCTCAAGTGCTTATGGTAATGGAACAATTACGTCAGGCTCCTTTGCAAATGGCGATTGTTCTAAATGAATATGGTTCAATTGAAGGTATTGCGACACCAATTGATATTTTAGAAGCAATTGCTGGTGAGTTCCCTGATGAAGATGAACTAGATGCAGCAGCTGAAAGCTTAGAAGATGGTTCTTTAATACTTGAAGGTTCAACCGATATTCGCCATGTATCGCTTTTATTAGGTCGTGATTTGGTAGATGAAAGTGAACAATATTCTACTTTATCGGGGTATTTGTTATTCCATTTAGGTCGTTTACCTGAAAATGGTGAAACTGTTGAAGCAGATGGTTATCGCTTTGAAGTTGTAACCATGGAAGGCCATAAAATCGAGAAAGTTCATATTGTTTCTATTGAACAAGATGAATCAAAAGATTAAATGACATTTTAAGTCTAGAAACATCATAAAATAGCTCAACTCTGAGCTATTTTTTTATTTGAGAAACACAGAATGACTCAACACACTTGTCCATGTGGAAAAGGCAGCTATTCAGAATGTTGTGAGCCTTTACATTTAGGCACAGCGAAAGCACTCACAGCAGAGCAGCTTATGCGTTCACGGTATAGTGCATTTGCATTACAGCAAATCGATTATATTGTTCAAACAACAGCATTAGGTCAACAAGCTGCTCTTGATAAAGAGGCGATTGCAGATTGGAGTAAACAAAATCAATGGCTCGGTTTGGAAGTCATCCAAGCCAAAGAAAAGTTGGATAAGACCCATGCACAGGTGGAGTTTAAGGCTCATTATCACGATGGAAAAAGTGCTCAAATCCATCATGAAGTTTCACATTTTGTATATCACCAGCAGCAATGGTTTTTCCTTGATCCAACAGTCGATATGCAGGTCACCATGAAACAGCCGTGTATATGCGGTTCAGGAAAAAAATTTAAGCAATGCTGTGCACAATTCCTATAACTTTATCTTAAAATACGCCCACCGTTTGGCCTGAAGGAAAGGGCAATGTTACTCACCGTTATTTATATTATTGCGATTACTGCTGAAGCCATGACTGGTGCATTGTCTGCTGGGCGACGGAGTATGGACTGGTTCGGTGTCGTACTGATTGCCTGTGTAACGGCCTTGGGTGGTGGTTCTGTACGTGATGTACTACTTGGGCACTATCCCTTAACGTGGGTAAAGCATCCTGAATATTTAGTTTTAACTTGTTGTGCTGCCTTTGTTACCATCATCATTGCCAAGTGGATGCGCCATTTACATAACATTTTCTTAGTGCTCGATGCTTTAGGTTTGATTGGATTTACCATTATTGGTTGCCAGATTGCCTTACAAATGGGGCATGGCTTTGTGGTGTCGGCTGTAGCAGGCGTTTTAACGGGAGTTTCGGGTGGTATTTTACGAGACATCTTATGTAACGACGTCCCGTTTGTTTTCCGCCGTGAGCTGTATGCAAGTATTTCTTTTGTTGCAGTCATTTGCTATTGGGTCTGTCTAGACTTAGGTTTGAGTTTAGAACTTACCGTTATTTCAACCTTAGTATTTGGTTTTACGCTCCGTTTAATTGCCATTTATTTTGGTTTAGAAATGCCTAAATTTATTTATAAAGATGATGATGCAGAGTCGGCTTCTTCAACCGACGAACATTAATCATGCAGAACTTCATGTGGGCATGATATAACAATTCTATATATGGTCTTGTCCACTTATTCTTTCCAGTAGAGTTACTCCTATGGATCTGGTTTCACGTATACAAAATCTTCCAATTGGCAAATTTCACTACACGCTTTTATGGGTAGTGGGTTTAGGTTGGATGTTTGATGCGATGGATACCGGCATTATCGCTTTTATTATGACAACCCTTGTTAAAGACTGGTCATTAACACCAGCTGAAAGCGGTTGGATTGTCAGTATTGGCTTTGTAGGCATGGCTATTGGTGCAGTTTGTTCTGGTGCCTTGGCAGATCGTTTTGGTCGGAAAACTGTATTTGCGATCACGATGGCAATCTATAGTATTGCTACAGCCTTATGTGCTTTTGCTCCAGATCTAAAGTGGCTATTAATTTTTCGGTTTATTGTGGGCCTAGGACTAGGTGGTCAGTTACCTGTAGCAGTTACACTGGTCAGTGAATATGTTCCTGCTCATGTTCGTGGAAGATTTATCGTTCTGCTTGAAAGCTTTTGGGGATTAGGCTGGTTAGTTGCTGCACTCATTTCTTATTTTATTATTCCTAAATTTGGCTGGCATATTGCCTTTCTTATGGGTGGCCTACCACTTATTTATATTTTAGTCATTTGGAAAAAAGTCCCTGAGTCGATACCGTATTTGATTAACCATGGTCGTATTGAAGAAGCACATGCACTGGTACAAAAACTAGAAGCCGAAGCATGCGTGCAAATTGTGCATCATATCGAAGTCGTGCCTGTGGCGATGCGACAAAAAGTTTCATTTAAACAGCTCTGGAGTGGTCAATTTGCTCGTAGAAGTTTAATGCTCTGGCTGATCTGGTTTGGAATTGTATATTCCTATTACGGTATCTTTACATGGTTGCCGAGTTTATTGGTGAAACAAGGCTACGATGTTGTTAAATCATTTGAATATGTATTGCTTATGATTTTGGCGCAGTTACCGGGCTACTTGGCAGCGGCTTGGTTTGTTGAACGTTTAGGCCGAAAAATTACACTCGCGGCATTTATCGGTTTTTGTGCCTTATCTGCATATTTCTTTGGACAAGCCGACAGCGTAAATAGCATTATGTTTTGGGGTTGTCTCATGTCATTCTTTAATTTGGGTGCATGGGGAGTGTTATATACCTATACACCAGAACAATATCCAGCCAATATTCGGGCGTTTGGTTCGGGTTGGGCATCGGCAATGGGGCGTATTGGTGGAATTGTCGCGCCAATGGTTGTGACTCATATGATGGTTGCCAAAAATGGGTTTAATCACGTTTTTATGATGTTTACTGTTGTTTTACTTGCTGTAGCCTTAGTAATTTTGATATTAGGTGAAGAGACCCAAGGTAAAAGACTAGAGTCAATTGGGTTATAGTTTCTGCCTAACTTTATAGCAAGTAACTAAAAATATAGAGAGATAAGACATAATTTGACGCTCAGGTGACAGAGTCCCTCTTGTGTCTGTAACATAGCCCACTTAGCATAATACACACTTAAAATAACGACTGATTTGGAAGATAAGCTGACTATGACCAGCCTTGCGCATCATGCGACAGAAAACCGCTCTGTAGCCGAATTTACTGAACAGGCTTACTTGAATTATGCCATGTACGTCATTATGGACCGTGCATTGCCGCATATCAGTGATGGCTTAAAGCCTGTACAGCGCCGTATTGTCTATGCCATGAGCGAGCTAGGCTTAAAAAATAGTGGCAAGCCAAAAAAATCAGCGCGTACAGTAGGTGATGTGCTTGGTAAATACCATCCACATGGCGACTCGGCATGTTACGAAGCCATGGTACTCATGGCTCAGCCTTTTAGTTACCGTTATCCTTTAATTGAAGGCCAAGGTAACTGGGGTTCACCCGATGACCCTAAGTCATTTGCTGCGATGCGTTATACCGAAGCTAAACTTTCAGCTTATAGCGAGTTGTTGCTGAGTGAATTAGGTCAGGGTACCAGCGAATGGCAAGATAACTTTGATGGTTCTTTAAAAGAACCGATCACTTTACCTGCACGTGTACCGAATATTCTTTTGAATGGTACAACTGGTATCGCTGTGGGTATGGCGACCGATATTCCTCCGCATAATTTGCGTGAAGTTGTGAAGGGGACAATTGCTTTAATTCGTAACCCGCAAACTTCGGACGAAAAATTAGCTGAATATATTCCGGCGCCAGACTTACCAACCAAAGCTGAAATTATTACTCCGCCAGAAGAGCTACTTAAAATCCAGACGACTGGTCGTGGTAGTTACCGTATGCGAGCGGTTTATACCGTAGAAAAACATGAAATCGTAATCACTGAGCTACCATATCAAGTCTCTGGTTCTAAGGTAATTACTCAAATTGCTGACCAGATGCAGGCGAAAAAGCTGCCTTTGGTGGTGGATATACGTGATGAGTCGGATCATGAAAACCCAACACGACTCGTGATTGTATTGCGCTCTAACCGTATCGATGCTGAAGCGGTGATGAGTCACTTATTTGCGACCACCGATTTAGAATCAAGCTATCGTGTCAATTTGAACATGATTGGCGAAGATGGTCGCCCTCAGGTGAAATCAATTCGTCGTATTTTGCTTGAATGGATTGAGATTCGTAAAAATACGGTCACTCGTCGTTTGCAGTATCATTTAAACCGTATTGAAAAGCGCCTACATATTTTGGCAGGTCTTTTAATTGCTTATCTCGATATTGATACTGTTATTCGCATTATTCGTGAAGAAGATCAGCCTAAGCCAGTATTGATGGAACATTTCAATATTGATGAGATACAGGCTGAAGCGATTTTAGAACTTAAATTACGTCACTTGGCAAAGCTTGAAGAGATGGAAATCCGTCATGAACAAGATGAGCTTTCTGCGAAAGCTGCCATTATTCGTGAACAGTTGGAAAATCCTGAATCTCTAAAAAATCTGATTATTGGTGAATTAAAAGAAGACGCGAAAAAGTTTGGTGACGAACGCCGTTCTCCAATTGTTGCACGTGCTGAAGCGGTTCAAATTAAAGAACAAGATCTAATGCCAGCTGAAACGGTAACCGTTGTGTTGTCTGAAGCAGGTTGGGTTCGTGCGGCAAAAGGCGCAGATGTTGATGCTGAAAACCTGAACTACCGTGCAGGGGACCAATATTTAAGTCATGCTGTAGGTAAAACCAATCAACGGGTTTACTTCCTTGATGAAACAGGGCGTAGTTATGCCTTACCAATTAGCAGCTTACCTTCGGCTAGAGGTTTAGGCGATCCATTAAGTTCGAAACTGTCACCAGCAAGTGGCGTAGCGTTTATTCAGGCTTATTTAGATGATGAAGAATCTGAACTGATTGCTGCAAGCTCATCGGGTTATGGTTTTAAAACTCAAGTCAAACAGTTAGATACCAATGCTAAAGCTGGTAAGACATTCTTAACGGTACCTGATAAGGCAAAAGCATTACCGCTCATCTCTGCCCAAAATATGACGCATTTGGCTGTGCTGAGCTCGGCAGGGCGTTTGTTAATTTTAGATTTGGCAGAACTACCAAATTTAAATAAAGGTAAAGGTAATAAGTTGATACAACTTGAAGCCAAAGAGCAGATTTTATCCATGACAACCCTGAACTTAGATGAAATAATTCAGGTGGTTGCAGGTCAACAACATCTAAAATTAAAAGGTGATGATCTACAAAAATACATGGGTAAACGTGCTTCGAAAGGTCAGCTCTTACCACGTGGATATCAAAAAGCAAATAAACTGTTGATTCAGAGATAAAGCTAGCGTCTGGCAACATAAATACGCTATATATGGCAACAAGTTCAAGCAATGAACTGAACTTGTTGGTATGGAATAATGATTAAAAGGGCAGCAATTTGGAGTACATAATTTGTACTCCATGCAAAAAATTTGGCAGGGTCAAATTGTCAAAACTTCTGTCTCATAATCTTGTTCGAAAGTGTCATGAATGTGCCAATAAGTTTTAAATATGTTCTGGCACCAAGAAGCTAAAGAATAGCTGGGGCATTGAATAACAGTTATTACTAAGGATTACGAATCGGAGATAATGGCATTATGGAAAAGATTTGGTTTGCAGAATACCAAAAGACAGGGATTCCAGAAACAGTAGCATTGCCTGCAGAAAATACCTCACTTGTTGATATTTTTGAGCGTAATTTCCAAAAATTTGGTTCTCGTGATGCCTTTATCTTTATGGATAAAGCCATGTCATTTAACGAGTTGGAATTTGCAAGCCGTAAGTTCGCGACCTATTTGCAAAATTTGGGGTTAGCAAAAGGTACGCGCGTTGCAGTAATGATGCCAAACGTATTGCAGTATCCTGTCGTGGCATTGGCGGTTTTCCGTGCTGGCTTGATTTTAGTGAATGTTAACCCGCTGTATACTGCGCGTGAGCTTGAGCATCAGTTAAATGATTCAGGTGCGGAAGTTCTTGTCATTATTGAGAACTTTGCGAGTGTTTACCAAAGTATTTTAGGAAAAACTCCGGTCAAACACGTCGTGGTTGCTTCTGTTGGAGATATGCTAGGAACACTGAAAGGTACTTTAGTGAACTTTGTTTTACGCAAAGTGCGTAAACAAATTCCAGCTTGGAACATTCCTGGTCATGTTAAGTTTAACAGCGCATTGAATAAAGAAAATCCAAGCAATTATAAGCGCCCGACTTTAACTCTAAGTGATACTGCCGTGCTTCAATATACCGGTGGTACAACGGGTGTTTCAAAAGGTGCTGAGCTGACTCACCGTAACTTGGTTGCCAACCTTTTACAGTGTGACGGTATTTTCCAAAGTAAATTTGGTGTAAATGAGGGCGCTAAAGGCGATCGCATTGTTTGTGCATTACCGCTTTACCATATTTTTGCGTTCATGGTTTGTGCGATGTACGGTATGTACAAAGGGCAGGCAAATATCTTGATTCCAAACCCACGTGATTTACCAGCCGTGATTAAGGAATTACGTAAATATCAACCTTCTTTCTTCCCAGCAGTAAATACGTTATTTAATGCCTTAGTGAATAATGAAGAGTTTAAGCAGCTTGACCATAGCAATTTAAAAATGGCGATGGGTGGTGGTATGGCAGTTCTGCCTTCTACAGCAGAAGCTTGGAAGAAAATTACGGGCACAACCATTATTGAAGGTTACGGTTTATCGGAAACTTCTCCGGTAGCGACTGCAAACCCTCCAGCTTCTACTGAATTTAGTGGCACGATTGGTATTCCATTACCTTTAACAGAAGTTGCTATTTTAGATGATGATGGTAAAGAAGTACCTTTAGGTGAACAAGGCGAAATCTCAATCCGTGGTCCGCAAGTGATGAAGGGCTATTGGAACCGTCCAGATGAGACCGCTAAAGTGATGACAGCCGATGGTTTCTTCCGTACTGGTGACATTGGTGTAATGGACAGCCGTGGATATACAAAAATTGTAGACCGTAAAAAAGATATGATTTTGGTTTCAGGCTTTAACGTTTACCCAAGTGAAATTGAAGAAGTTATTGCTAAACATCCAAAAGTTTTGGAAGTTGCTGCAATTGGTGTTCCAGATGAAAAATCAGGTGAAGTGCCAAAACTCTTTATTGTGAAAAAAGATCCAAGCTTAACTACAGAAGAAATTTTGAACTTTGCTAAAGAAAACTTAACAGGCTACAAACGCCCTCGTTATGTTGAGTTTATGGATGAATTACCAAAATCAAATGTAGGTAAAATTTTACGTAAAGACTTACGTAAACCTGCTTAATCGTTAGTGATTAAAAAAAGCGCCGTAGGGCGCTTTTTTATTTAGTGGCTTTTCATAAACCAGCGGTCTACATAAGGACGGCCGATTCCCACCATACCCACAAAAACAATCATTGTGCCAAGTTGTAAGCGTAAGTGAGATAAGTCAAGTTGGCCATAACTGAGATAATTATCTATAAGACAATATACGGTAACTACAATGAGCCAATGCCATAAAGGAAGTCTTTTGACACCCACCGCAATAAAAGTAATTGTCAAAATGACAAAGGTACCCAGTGTCGATTGCCAATTAAAATTCGCACAAATTACACTCAATAAAAAAGCGACAATGGGTAATACAATTTTGAAGATAAGATCTACCTGAAGCTGGTTCTTCTTTTGCTTTTCTAAGACCTCGAGCAATTCTTTTTGATCAGGTTGTTGCATACATAGCCCTATAAATCAGTGATGACATGCGATTGCATAAAATTTCAGGTAAAAACGATGAGTTATGATAGCATGATCAACAGTATTTTCAGTGATGGATGGCACTATGCACGGCATCAGCAGCATTATCTATATTATTTTAGTGGCATGTTTGCTGCCATACGCATTTACCGTAATTGCAAAATTTAAGGGTGGTTTTCAGCCCTCTGATAATCATAACCCAAGAGATTTTCTTGCTAATACAAAGGGTATCGCTGCTCGGGCAAATGCAGTACAACAAAACAGTTTTGAAAGTTTACCTTTATTTTTAACAGCTATTTTGATGGCTGAATATATGGTGGTGCCTGAGTACTTTATTTTGAGATTGGGCTGGGCATATATTATTTTGCGCGTGATTTATGGCATTTGTTACTTAAGTAATTGGGCAACTTTGCGTTCGATTGTCTGGTTTTTATCATTGTTATGCCCAATATTTTTATTGATCGTGACAATTAAGCTGACTTGAGTGTCATTCTGTCGCCATTCATATCAACTTTCGCGTGTGCGCATTGTATAATCGGCATCATTTTGATGATATCCACGTTATAATCGAGTGGATTTTACATCTGACTTCATAACGAAAGAGTATTGATATGAGTTACAGCAATATCCCAGCAGGTAAAGATGCACCAAATGACATCTATGTCATCATTGAAATTCCTGCAAATGCAGCGCCAATTAAATATGAAATTGACAAAGATTCTGATGCATTGTTTGTAGACCGTTTCATGGGCACAGCAATGTTCTATCCAGCAAACTATGGTTATGTACCAAATACTTTGTCTGAAGATGGCGACCCATTAGACGTACTTGTTGTAACTCCACATCCTGTTGCTGCTGGTTCTGTAATTCGTTGCCGCCCAGTGGGTAAATTAAACATGGAAGATGACGGTGGTATCGACGCGAAATTAATCGCAGTTCCACACGAGAAATTATCTCCACTTTACAAAGACGTGAAGGAATATACAGATCTTCCTCCGTTGTTAATTAGCCAAGTTGAGCATTTCTTCAGCCACTACAAAGATTTAGAACCAGGCAAATGGGTAAAAATCAGCGGTTGGGAAGGTGCTGACGTTGCTAAAGCTGAAGTATTGAAAGCAATCGAAGCTGCTAAATAAGCTCTGATTTTATGAGCCTAGAGTGTCTCAATTGATATTCTAGGCTCAATAAAAAACCTACCTGTGTTACCAGAGGTAGGTTTTTTTATGCTTGATAGATCTATGAATTAGAATAATTTCACAGGAATATCAAGGAAGATACGCCATTCGTTTGTATCACCGATGTACGCACCTTGGTAAGTATCACTTGCACGGTAGTAAGAGTTACGGACACGAAGACTTGCATCTTTAGCAAAACCACTTTGAACTGTGTATTTTACTTGGTTGAAGAATTCGCGCTCTTGAGCATTGTCAGTTACATCACGAACTTTGATGTCCCAACCGTATACAAATGCAGTTGTCCAGTTCAAACCAGGTAATACACCTAATTTACCGAAATCAACGTTGTATTGAATTTGTGCAGATTTCTCGTGGTTACCGATGAAATCAGACATATAAGAGTTTGGTAAATAAATACTTTGGAAACCATCAGCATTTTGACCGTAGTCATAACCAACATTACCAGTGTTTTGTTGGTAAGCAAGCATCACACTGTGTGGGCCAGTTGCATAAGTTCCTGAAACTGCCCAAATATTATTGGTCTTTTCTTCGCCAGCTACACCAGTGTCACCATAATTCGGTGCTACTGCTCCAGTTGCTGAATAAGTGTGTGCATTTGCATCAAACTTAGTGTGGTAGCCACTAAAGTCATAAGTTAATGAGCTGTCATTTGTTAAAGGCTGTTTAAAGTTCACATTAGCATAATGACGTTCAAGCGCATTTTTGCTGTCTAAACCATAGTAAGATGCATTTAAGTTGTCATTGAACTTATATTTACCACCCCAAACAATCGCACGATCAAGACCATTGCCGTTTACATCAGCATCGGTATTAATTTGGTTAGACATTTGGTCTTTAGTAAATTTACCAGCAACTAATTCAAGATTCTTGATTTCATGGCTTGTTAATAAAGTACCTGTAAAGTATTCAGGAACCATACGGCCAGTATTACTTGCTAAAACTGGTAAATCGAGTACTTGAGTACCATAGCGTACAGTCGTATTTGAGAAACGAGCTTTAACGCTACCGCCACCACGACCCCAATGGTCATAAGCTGAACCATCATTGTTTTTAGGAATCATTTGGTTACCGGCATTTTTATTTTCACCGATTTTAAATGAACCGTCACCAACAACGCCTACACCGAAACCAACAATACCCGGGGTAAAGCCAGATTCAAGATTTACAATTGCCGATTGAGCAAATGAGCTAGTATCTTTCGCGCCCTGTTTTTTGTCGCGAGTTAGATAACCTGTACGGAAGAGAATAGAACCGTTCGCATCTTCAACAAATCCTTTTGCCTCACTTTGCTCGCTTGCCTGAGCTGAGGAAATTATTGCCGCAGAAATGAGAACTGCTAATGTAAGTTTTTGTGCATTTAGCATATTTAAAGAACCTCATAAAAACGATAAATCCTGTGCCTTGTTATAGTTCAGGGCCTAGGATTTCCATCAATTGTATAAGTAATCTATAAAAAAGATATATTTTTGTTGATTTTATTTTATATATGCTATGCAGAAATTGATTAATGTGCTACTGGTTATTTAGTA
>NZ_JBIUCP010000050.1:0-26752 GCF_044538765.1 Acinetobacter sp. ABJ-A23_2 | reverse complement strand
ACTTATTCTCAAAACCAACTTCTCATCAAATTCATCACTTAAAGTAACCAACTTAATTCCAAGTAACTGTTTTTCAACAAGTTTCTATCTGCATCACCGCCGATGGATGTGCATTATAGACCATTAAAAACCCTTTGCAAGCGAAAATTAAAAAATAATGACTTGAGCGTTCACTTTTAAATCAACGACCAATTTAACATGTTGTTTTATAACGATAATTATTTTAATTATTTATTTTTGACTTAAATAAGCCAGTATCATGCTCGATAATTCGCGTTTAAGTTGTTGTTTTGAGATAAGAAAATTGTTCTGCATCTCATAACGTATCATGGTAAAAAGCATATTATTAATACTTACAAAGGATTTATGCTGTACTTTTCGAAGTCCTATGCTCTATCCGCAATAGGCTTTATCAGAATCAAAGTAAGGCAAAAATCTTAGCGAGAATACATCAATAATTTTTAAAACCTAAAAATAAAAAAGAAAGCCTGTTAACCAGACTTCCTTTTCCAAGTTTTAAAGAACTTATTGAGCTGATGAACTGTGCATGTGCATTTCAGCTTGATTCATTTGCTCATGTGTCTCCATCATCTGCTTATTTTTTTGACTAGGCATATAATCAGGCTCATTGTTGATTGCCCAGTAAAAAATGATCATAAATAGTAAAGCCAGGATAGAAGCCACAATAAGTAACTTCCATCCCCACCAAGATTGTTCAGGCGATAATTTATTTGCCATTTCATTTCTCTCTTTAAATTAATTCTTTCAGTTCATTTAATTCATTAAGCTGATTAAAACTTCATGCTCATACGAACCCAGTAATTTCTTCCGATATTATTGAACTGTTCTTCACTCGCAAATCCAAAGCCTGCACTTCCCGCTTTATTTAAGTGTTCGGTGTAGGTTTTATCTAATACGTTGTCAATGCCAACAGATACATCAATATCTTTACGAAGGTTGTAACTTCCGTTTAAAGAAAGGGTTGAAAAACCTTTACTTGGCTTTAGGTCATATCCCACGATATTACCCTGATGTAGGCTTACACGGTTTTGCTCAGCAACAGCACGCCATAACAGACCTAAGTTATATTTGTCAGCCACATAGCGAATATTTAAACGACCTTCCAAAGGGGAAATTTGAGGTAGCGGTTTGTCATCTGTGGTGTTTTTACCCCACGAATACATGGCACTCAAATCTGCCTGAATATGGTCGGTAAATTGATATCCAATACCAGCTTCCGCGCCTGCGATGGTTGCATCGACATTTTTAGCACCCGCAGTAATATCATGACTCATGTCATGCCCATCCATTCCCATACTTGGATGATGGTGGTAACTCATTAAAATGTAGTCATCTACTAAGCCCGCATAAGCAGAAGCCCATGTATTTAAAGCACCATGTTGTTGCTGGAAACCCATATCCAACTGTAATGTTTTCTCAGGATTCACACCGTTAAACGTATTGGTTGAGCCAGCATTACCGTGTTTAGGCGAGAAAAGCTCCCAATAATCAGGCATACGCTCTACATAACCTAAACCGATATAGCTTTTTAGGTCATGTTCAGGATGTTGATTTTCCCAGCGAACGAATGCACTCGGTAAAGTCTTTTCAAGCTTTGTATTAAAGCCTTTTGCCTGAGAATCGGCACGTTCATCTTCAACTGTGACTCGATCTAAACGTGCACCTGTAACCAATTTGTTGAGATCGTTCCATTGATAACCAAGTTCACCAAAAGCACCGTATGATTGAAAACGCATATCTTGACGATATGGAATATTCATTGAAGGCATATTTGGCGATGACATGCTACCGCCATGTTTATTAAACTGAGAATCTACACCTGTAATCAGGCTCCACTTATTCCATTCAGAGGTCATGGCTAAGCGCGAGTTTAGTGTACGACGTGTCACTTCCATTGCCATCGCGTTTGGCATGAGCATGGTCATACCACCATGGTTCATTTCAACTAATGGCGGTGTGCGCAAGCTAAAGTTATCCATAATATGGTCGTTATAGCTGTAGTTCACCTGCCCTTCAATTTTCTTAATGACATCAGTGATATTTTTCTTTTCGAACCGCAGACCTAAACTTTCTCGCGCAAATTGAGATCCGTCCATTGAACGTCCAGCATAAAGCGATTCACCATCAGATTTTCCACCTGTGAGTTCAATCCATGTATCTTCATCTGGAGTAAAGCCAAGCGCTACATCAGCATTCCACTTCTTCCATGCTGATGGCACGGTATTACCATCACCATCTTGATAACTATCCGATTCTGAACGGTTGGCATTTAAACGAATATATTTTTTTTCATCGCCAATTGCCGCCTCAACATTATGGTCAATACGTCCATATGAACCTAATAAGACACTCGCTTGTCCACGATAAGGTTTTTCAGAGGTGAGTTTCTCAGGTTGACGTTCAAAAAGGACTGTTGCTGCCGAACCTGTATTGGCATATTGAACAGTTTGCGGACCTTTAATGACAGAAATACGATCATAACTTTCTGGTGAAATATAAGAAGTTGGAGCATCCATACGGTTTGGGCATGCACCTAAGTTCTCTGTGCCATCCGTTAGAATTTTGATGCGTGAACCAAACATGCCTCGGAATGTCACATCACCATTGGTTCCACCGCTTTGTATTGAGTTAAAACCCATAATACTTTGTAGATAGTCTGCCCCATCTGTAGCAGGTACTGGCTGAATTGGCTGTTTTGGGTCTGCATGTACGATCAAGCCATTTGCATCATTACCTTGCTGTGCTGTAACAACAATAGGTGCTAATGAGTGAAGTGTTTTGGTATCGGCATCATTTTTTTCTGAATCAGCAAAAACGAGTCCCGAATGAGAAGCAGCAAGCATCGCAACCCATAAAGGTTGTAGTAAAAATTTAGAATGTGGCATTTTTATACGCTCTAAAACATAAATAAAGTGATATTGAAGTCAATCAAGACCCCAACAAAAAATTGCTTTTATTTATGCAAATAGAGGCGGCGCTCGCCCTTGCGGGAGTAAGAAGAGTCGCTGTAGCGCAAAATAAACATGTCGAAATGCTTGTTGATAAGCGACTAAGCGAACTTGTATACGAACGAGTACCTCTTTTACGCCAAATTCAGGTGGTAAAACGAGATTGGCATAGACGGTACAATATTGGCACTGGTGATTTGCATCATGGTGGTCATGATGTTCAGGTACTTGTGCCTGTTCGATATGGTGTTCGTGATGTGAATGATGCATGGCATGTGACATGGTTTCCGTCTGTGCCTTGGGCTTAAGCAAAGCACGGGTAATAGTTTCACAGACCGGAGCAATTTGATATTGCTTCGGTAATAGCGGCTGTAGAAATACCGCAATCTGTAAAAACACTGCTGCACATGCAAGCAACAGACCACTACGAAAAACCAAAAATCACATCCACACTACAATGTTTGAAAAACTTTTAACGTTTTACCGCAACTTTTTCACGCTCGCGTTGACGAACAATCTTTTCGACTTTTTCGCGTGCACGCTGACGTTTAAGTGGCGACAAATAATCCACAAACAATTTGCCTTTTAAGTGATCCATTTCATGTTGGATACAAACAGCGAGAAGTCCGTCAGCTTCTATCTCAAATGCTTGACCTTCAAGGTTAATTGCCTCGATTTTCACACGTGACGGGCGGTCAACTTTATCGTATATTTGTGGCACTGATAGACAGCCTTCTTCGTACGGCTGCGTCTCTTCAGTCAGTGGAGTTATTTTGGGGTTAATGAAAACCAAAGGTTCATCTTTAGATTCAGACAAATCTATGACGATAAGCTGAATATGACGATCGACCTGAGAAGCTGCTAAACCAATACCTGGTGCCGCATACATGGTTTCAAGCATATCTGCTGCAAGTTGACGAATTTCATCAGTAACTTCTTCAACAGGCTTAGCAATGGTACGAAGACGGGGATCAGGAAAACTTAAAATAGGTAATAAGGCCATACTGACGTCCTCACTTATGCCATTGATTGAAAAACCAAATGAAGGAAATACTTCATCGAAAAATTGTGTGTTAGCCGCCTATTATAACGCATCTGCACGCATAATTTTTAGGAATTATCATAATGAAAAAGGTTTTTGACGGCATGGTTCAATTTCATGCTTTGGGGATAAAAAAGCATTTACTTGCTTTAGCACTCTGTACAGGAGTTGTGCTTGGTACGGTAGCGGAGGTTCATGCTGCCAGCCCAAACCATAATCCACCTTCTCTTAAAAGCAATGCACCCAATGTGTACATTGTAAAACGCGGGGATACACTATGGGATATTTCGGGACATTTTCTAAATAAACCATGGCGCTGGCCTGAAATCTGGGCAAGTAATCAACATGTAAAAAATCCGCACTGGATCTATCCGGGTGACCGATTACTATTATGTAGCCTAGATGGTCGCCCCCTAGTCGGTAAAGACGAAGGCGACGGCTGTGTCGGTATTATCCGCCGCTACACAGGTCAAACCACAAACTTGCAACCACAAGTTCGCGTCGAAGCATTAAATAATAGTGTTCCTGTTATTCCACTTGAACATATTAAACAGTGGTTAGAGAACAGTACTATTTTACCAGCTGACTCAATTACCAATACACCTTATGTTGTTGGTACAGCTGATCAACGTGTACTTGCAGGAAAAGGTCAAACTATTTATGCACGAGGACAAGGCTTAGTTCATGGTCAACGCTATGCAGTTTATCGCGAAGGTGAACCTTACTATTTTACAGACAGTAAAGGTAAAAAGCATAGTCTAGGCATTGAGCTGTCACAGGTTGCTTCGGGTGTTGCAATGTCTACTGAAAAAGACATCACCACCTTAGAACTTACAGATAGCTATGATGGTGAAGTACGTCGTGGCGATCGTGTTATGCCTGAAGAACAAGCTAATTTACCAACATTGTTTTACCCCGTAGATGCAAAACAAGTGACTGACGGCGGCAAAATCATTCGTGTCATGGGGTCAATTGGTAGAGCTGCAAAAAATAGTGTCGTGACTTTGGACCGTGGTACAGCGCAAGGTGTTCAGGTAGGTCAAGTTTTTGACATTGACCAACAAGGAGAGACAATTCGCGACCCTAAAACCAAAGAGGCGATTCAACTTCCTGGTCAACAGATTGGTAGTCTGATGGTTTTTAGAACTTTTGATCAGCTTAGCTATGCTTATGTCCTAGAAAGCGATTTGCCTATTAAAGTCGGTTCAAGCATTCAGCCACCTCGCTTTAATGATTAATGCTGGATGTACCTTTTACAATGCTCACCCAACTTACTTCACACCATTACCACACACTTAAAGTGTGGTATTTGGTGCAGCACTCATTAGTCAGTTTTAAAAAAATTATTGATTATTTTGGAAACTGTGAAAAAGCAACTCAACCTAATGGATTAGCAGAATGGCCCTCTCTTGGGCTACATGCGAATCACTTAAAGCGTGTAAACGAATTTCAAACAGTCCAAGGTCAGGCTCAGTTCGAACAGCTTGTACAACAAGTTCATCAACATACTGATTTTATTTTGACACCTGATGACTCTGGCTACCCTACTCAATTGCTTCCTTATACAGATCATCCACCTATTATTTTCGGGAAAGGCCAAGCTCAAGCTTTATTGCAACCACAAATCGCGATTGTCGGTAGCCGAAAACCAAGCCCACATGGTCGTCAAGTGGCTTATGATTTTGCCTATTACTTAAGTGAAAAGGGCTTTTTTATTAGTAGTGGTCTGGCTTATGGCATTGATGAAGCAGCCCACCAAGGTGCATCCGCCCATCAACGTACAATCGCAGTCACTGGTACAGGCTTAGACACTACCTATCCAGCTCAAAATAAAAAACTGGCAGAACATATTTTGGCTCAGAACGGCGCCATTATTACTGAGTTTTTACCAGGGACACCGCCATTACAGCAACATTTCCCACGTAGAAACCGAATTGTTAGCGGTCTGAGTTTAGGCGTATTAGTTGTGGAAGCAACTTTAAAAAGTGGCTCACTCATCACGGCCAATAAAGCTGCTGAACAAGGCAAAACCGTATTTGCCATTCCGGGCCATATTTATAGTGAGTTTCATCAAGGATGCCATCAACTTATTCGTGAAGGCGCAATTTTAGTCGACCATCCTGAACAAATTATTGAAGATCTCGCATTGCCAACTCAATGGCAAAGTCAGCAACAAAGTCAAACTGAAGAAGTTAATGTAAATACCCCAGAAATTCCTGAGCATTTAATTGACCTTTATCAGTCTTTAGACTGGGTAGGCCAGAATATTGACCAGCTTGTTATTCATCATAATGTTGCAGTTTCTGAACTGACCTCTTCACTGATGGAACTAGAACTACTCGGTTTATGTATGCAACAATCAGGGCTGTATTTACGTTGTCGTTCTTAGTATTAGGGCGCACAATAACGATTCTGTTTGATTGAAAGGAAAGTATTACCATGATTACGACCTCAGTGACCGAAGCAGCCGAATGTTTACAACAAGGTCAAGTTTTGGCATATCCAACTGAGGCAGTCTGGGGATTAGGCTGTGATCCATTTAATGAACAAGCTTTTCAAAAAATTCTTGAATTGAAGCAGCGCCCTATTGAAAAGGGCGTCATTTTATTAGCTGGACACATTAGTCAAGTCGAGCATTTACTGACTTCATTACCGCAAACGACTCAACAAGAAATTATTGATTGCTGGTCTAACCATCAACCATCAGAAAGAGCCACGACCTGGCTATTGCCAGCCGATCAACATATTCCTTCATGGATTAAGGGCGAACACCCGCTTGTTGCTGTACGAGTAACAACACATCCGTTATGTGTGGCATTGTGCAACGCTTTTCATGGTTTTATTGTGTCGACGAGTGCCAATCCTAGTGGACAAGAGCCTGCTCATTCATTACAAGATGCCTGCCAATACTTTGGTTCACAATTAAACTATCTTAATGGTGACTTAGGGCAAAGTCAGCAACCAAGTCGAATCATTAATGCCTTAACGGGTGAAGTCATTCGTCCGTAATTTTAGACAAAAAAAAGCTCAGTTATATAGGGATAACTGAGCATAAAAAAGGATGGGTATATACCACATCCAGAGGGTTTGGATATCTCTGGAACGAAAGAAAAGTTGCTTAAAATAGCGTCTTTCGTAGTGGTCGCTATTATGTGGTAAGAGGCTAGATGAGAGAAATATATTATTTCTCTAAAAAAAGCATGAAAAGTATAGGGAATTTAGCTTTTTTCGCTTATAAGTTAAAATTATATTAATATTTTTACTCGTCTTTTTTAATATTTATATTTCAACTTGTTTTTATAATCTATTTATAAATCATATAGAAAAACTTTAACTAAGAAAAATATGGCATATTTTCATCAGTTTTTTTCAAAATATGCCATAGTTTTTTCAACGACTTTAGTTTTGCTCTGACAATAGATCCGATTTTTTAGAATTAACCTTCTTTTGAGCCATAATAATACCTACCAGAATCATAATTCCGCCGAAGGTATGATAGATCGTCCATTGCTCAGATAACCAAACGCTTGCTATAACTGCTGTAAAGACAGGGACCAAGTTCATAAATATACTTGTTCTATTTGGCCCAAGTTGTTGTACTGCTAACATCCAAACTAACGGCGCAATTAAAGACGCAAATACACCTGCATAAATTGCACTTGGCGCATTTTGTGCATTTAAGCCATCAAGACCAAACCAGAAAATCAAAGGAAGATGGAACAATACAGAAAAACCAATCTGAACGTATAAGCTTGTCATGATTGGAAGTGGAAGCTGCCATTTTTTAAGGAAAACCCCATAAAATGCATAGAAGAACACAGCAATAATCATGAGTGCATCACCAAGATGACCGCCAGCACTTAACAACTGGTTAATGTCGCCCTGACACATGACATAGAGCAAACCTGCAAAAGACAAAATACTGCCAAAGACTGCAAATCGATTAGGCACATCTTTTAAAATGGCAAGCGAAACAAAAATAGTGAAGATCGGAATAAAGGCATTAACAATACCCATATTGGTCGCACTGGTATAATGAGCCGCTGTATAAGCAAGACCTTGATAAAGTACCATCCCAAATGCACTCAATACTGCAAGCTTAGGCAAATACATTTTTACCAGCTGTCGTTGTCTCCAAACTGGTAAAAGCATAAATGGAGTCAAAATAATAAAGGCGATTAACCACCGATAAAAACTAATGCTGACTGGAGAAATATAATCCGAGACATAGCGGGTGACTACAATATTTAAAGACCAAATCAGTACTGCCAGAATGGGAAAAATAAATGCCCATTTGTGATATTTCATGACCTGACTCATAGTAATACACCATCTACAAAAGAGATTTTATTCTGAAGAATGTCTTAATAAATTGAAATATCGTATTTCCGACATTGATATTGAACTTAGGACATCATTAATTTTTTAAAATAATGCCCAAGCTTTCATGGCATGTTCTACCACTTTATGTAGTTGCTCAGTACTCGCGCCATCTCTCGCCTGAATAGTCAACCCTTGAATAACGGTGGCATAAAAATCAGTCATTTCTTGTAGAGGCGCATTAGCAGATAAGTCGCCCTGCTCTACGCCCTGTTCTAGACGTTTTAATAATTTTTCTTTGGTCTTTATACGTTTATCTAATAAATTTTGCTGTACATCTTGAGTTGCATCAGAGCAATTCATAGCAGCAACGACCAACATGCAACCAGCTGGTTTATTGGGTTGAACCAGTCGTTTCACATTGTCATAAAGATATAACTCAAAAGCAATTTTTGCAGTTTTTGCTTCTAAAAAGATTGTTTCAATAGGACATGCTTCATGAGCTAAGTAGTAATCAATACTTTTATAAAACAAGCCTGCCTTATCACCAAAAGTACTGTATAAACTTGGTGCTGTAATTTCTAAAGCCTGCGTCAAGTCACTAATAGACGTTGCTTCATAGCCATGTTCCCAAAAAAGTAACATTGCTTTTTCTAACACTTGTTGCTCATCAAAGCATTTAGGGCGTCCACGCTTCTTTTTTAGCGTGTCTTCGTTAACAGCAAGATCTGTTTCATGCCTATTTGTCATAAAGATCACATCTATTTTTATAACAATCGTTATTAAATTAATTGACGTTCGATTTTTTATCAACTATTTTATTTTCATAATGATCGTTAGTTAATTAAAAAATTGCCTTTCTTCACTCCAAATTTAGCCAAGTAAGGATTTATTATGGACCAATCTACTACCTCTAAACCGCGACCCACGACCTCCACTCAAGGGAGCTGGTTTGCCATTTTGGCCGTTGCCATTGCAGCATTTGCATTAGTAACAAGTGAATTTTTACCTGTTGGTGTTTTAAATAGCGTTGCAGCTGATTTACATATTTCTGTGGGTACAGCTGGTCTTATTATTACCGTACCCGGCATTATGGCAGCGATTGCGGCCCCACTATTACCTGTTTCAGTAAAACAACTTGACCGTCGTTATGTTCTTATTTTACTGACCGCAATTATGGTGATTGCCAATACCATTACTGCTTTTGCAGAAAATTTCCATGTTTTATTACTGAGCCGCTTAATTTTAGGCATCTCAATTGGCGGTTTCTGGGCTACAGCTATTGCTTTAAGTGGCAAGCTCGCACCTGCACATTTACCTATTGCTAAAGCAACTGCCGTAGTCATGGCTGGTGTAACTTTTGCGACTGTATTAGGTGTCCCAATTGGAACTTGGCTAAGTGAGTTTTATGGGTGGCGTAGTGCATTTGGAATTACAGCTGCGATCGGTCTTGTTGTACTCGTACTTCAGCTGATTTTCTTACCTAAACTTATACCAGACTCAGCAATTCACATAAGAGATTTGCCAGCACTATTACGCACTCCTAAGGCACGCAGTGGCATGCTGATTGTCTTATTAATTGGTCTTGCTCACTTCTGTGCTTATAGTTATTTAGCACCTTTCTTTAAGAATATTGCAGGATTCAACGGTACCACTATTAGTTCATTATTATTGCTTTACGGAATTGCTGGTATTTTTGGAAACGCATTTGCAGGATATAGCGGCAACTTAAATGTCCGTTACACTCTAGCCTTCGTTGGAACATGTTTTGCAATCGTGTTTTTCGGCTTTCCTATCTTTGCTATTCATGAATTTGGTGCCATCGTTTTGACTGCACTATGGGGCTTTGCATTCGGTGCCTTTCCTACCTCTGCCAATATATGGATGTTTGTACACGCACCTCATGCAGTGGAAAAAGGCATGCCGCTCTTTGTTGGTATGTTCCAAGTCATGATTGCTACAGGCTCATTATTAGGTGGTTATGTAGTTGATCATTTCAATGAAAATACTTTAATTTATGGTGTATTAAGCTTCGTTGCTTTAGCATTAATTAGTACATTTACCTTTGCCAAAGGTTTAAATAACCCTAAAGCGACTTGTGAAAATTAAAATATTATTCAGAGTAAATAGATGAAAAATGAGGACCAACAATTTTCCTTATTGAACAATATAGAAGTTCATGAATTTCTATATGAAAAAGAAGATATTGTTCGTCCTCATGCTTCACTTTGGGGAGATTTTAATTTCAGTTTGAATGGCATTTTGGAAATGCAAGTAGAAGAACAAATCTACTTATCTCCTCCAAGCTATGGACTTTGGATTCCACCTCAAACAGTCCATCAATCTACTCATATCGATCATGAAATTCATTATATCTGTATTCGACTACACCCTAGCCTCTGTTCTATTTTAGGTGATGCCTGTAAATGCTTTAGTATTCAGCCTTTCTTTCGAACTCTGGTTTTACAAATTTTGGAGCAGCAAAAACAAAATGGAAAACCTGAATATTTAGAACATCTTTTGCAAGTTCTATTTGATCAGTTACAACAAGCCACAGCATATTCTCATTACTTACCCCAAACACGTCATCCAGTTTTACTACCAATTTTAGAAAAACTTTCAGACCCATTATTTTTTAATCACTCTTTACAGCAATTACTTCAGAATTTTTCAGTCAGTGATCGTCATTTATTGCGTTTAAGCCAACAAGAGTTACAACTTTCTTTATCCGAATGGCGTAATAGAGCCAAAATTGTTTATGCCATTCATCAAATTCGACAAGGCATGCCTATTAAACGTTTAGCATATGATTTAGGTTATCAACACAGTTCCAGTTTTATTGAATTTTTTAAGAGATATACAGGCCAGACCCCTGTTCAAATCAGAAACAATTAGCTCATAGATTGCTTTTTCTTCTCTTTTTATTTTTTGAACACGAATATTATTGCACTCCTCAACAATAGCAGTTAAAACAAATGCGTTACTTGATATCAATTACAATCTTCAGGAAAGACTCATGACTCAATCTGTATATCACATTCCAGTAAAAGCCATTTCAGGTGAAGCGGTTGACCTTGACCAATATAAAGGTAAGGTTTTATTAATCGTAAACACAGCATCTAAATGTGGTTTAACTCCACAATACGAAGGCTTAGAGAAACTTTATCAAGCAAAGAAAGATCAAGGTCTTGAAATTTTAGGATTCCCTGCAAACAACTTTAAAGAACAAGAACCTGGTTCGGATGAAGAAATTCAACAATTCTGTTCATTAAACTACGATGTTCATTTCCCACTTTTCTCAAAAATCTCTGTAGTAGGCGAAGATAAGCACCCACTTTATCAAGCACTGACAGCAGCTCAACCAGAACGCATTGGTGAAGGTCCTTTCCGCGAGCGTTTAGAAGGCTTAGGTATTCCAACGAACCCTGCTCCAGAAGTGTTATGGAACTTTGAGAAATTCTTAGTAAATAAAAATGGTGAAGTTGTTGCTCGTTTTGCCCCAAACTTAACAGCAGATGATGAACAAATTGTAAAAGCAGTTGAAGCAGAGTTAGCTAAATAATTTTTATAGCAATTTCATAAAAAAAGAGTGCTACAGCGCTCTTTTTTATTGTCTGGTCAAAATGTTGTTCATTTGCAACAATACCTTATTTCTACATATTTTATGCATATAGTACGCACTTGCTTTACTTGGTATGTGTATAGTTATGAAAAAAGTTTTACAAGGCGCATTTTTTCCATTTGTGATTTTTGCTTCAGGTATGTTGTTACTTGGATGCGATCAGGCACAAGACCATGCTAAGGAACAAGAGTCTGCTCAAACCAATGACCAAGTATCAGAACAAGCAGATGATTCTTCACAAGAAATCACACCTACAAAAAATAAAACTGAGTTAAAAAGCGGTAATGTTTTTTATATCGTTCGTGACGCGGCTAACTTACAGTTAAAAGCTGGCGACTATATTGAAAAGCTTAAAGACACTCAACTTGATGTTGAACAAGCCATTCAAGATGAAGATAAGCAAGAGCTAAAAACAACTGTAACGACATTAAAACAGCAACTAAAAGGCTTAAATCAAGCATTATTGACTTTAGATATAAGAAGTCAGGAAGTTGAAAATATTCGTCAAAACCTACTACAAGCAAACCAACAAGCTTTAAGTATGCCTTTATTAAATGGAAAATTAGAACAAATTGATTTCGACCAAATTGAGAAGCAACTTAATACTATCCAAATGGATATGGTCAAACTCGCTGCACTGATTATGGCAGGAGATGAAAAATCAGATTCAAAAACTGATTCTTAATTTTCTTTTCAAGAATAAAAAAAGCCACCTTTACGGTGGCTTTTTCAATCTCGAACCGCGTCTTATTGAGCGCGGTTTTTGATTTTACGGATTGTTTCAAGCTGGCCTGAGATCTCTGAAAGAGATGCCAAAGCAGCAGCTGAGTCCAAATCACTCTTTTGGTTTGCAAGCAATTGTTCAGCATTTTTACGTGCTTCTAAAATTGCAGCTTCATCCAAATTGTCAGCACGGATTGCAGTATCTGCAAGAACCGTTACAACATGAGGTTGAACTTCTAAAACACCGCCAGATACATAGACGATTTCTTCTGTACCATTTTCCAACAGAACACGAATCGGGCCCGGTTGAAGCAAAGTTACAAGTGGAGCGTGTCCTGGCAAAATACCAAGTTCACCACCTGCACCTTTCGCGATTAACATCGTCACTGCGCCAGAGTAAATAGACTCTTTAACACTTACGACATCACATTGCATAGTCGCCATGAGATGATCTCCTTAAATTAGAGTTTCTCAGCTTTAGCAATCACTTCGTCAATACCACCAACCATATAGAACGCTTGTTCTGGGATGTGATCGTATTCACCAGCTAATAGACCTTTAAAGCCACGAATCGTTTCTTTAAGTGGTACTAATTTACCAGGAGCACCAGTAAATACTTCAGCTACGTGGAATGGTTGAGAGAAGAAACGTTGGATTTTACGCGCACGGTAAACAACCAATTTATCTTCTTCTGCCAATTCATCCATACCCAAGATTGCGATGATGTCTTTAAGCTCTTTATAGCGTTGCAATACGTTTTGTACTGCGCGCGCAATTTCATAGTGCTCTTGACCAACAACTAATGGGTCTAACTGACGTGAAGTTGAGTCAAGTGGATCGATCGCTGGATAAATACCAGAAGATGCGATGTCACGGCTCAATACTACTGTTGCATCTAAGTGAGCAAATGTAGTTGCAGGCGATGGGTCTGTTAAGTCATCGGCAGGTACATATACTGCTTGGATCGATGTGATCGAACCAGATTTAGTAGATGTAATACGCTCTTGAAGAACACCCATTTCTTCTGCAAGTGTAGGTTGGTAACCTACTGCAGATGGCATACGACCTAACAATGCTGATACTTCAGTACCCGCAAGTGTATAACGGTAGATGTTGTCGACGAATAATAATACGTCACGACCTTTACCATTTTCGTCTTTTTGATCACGGAAGTATTCAGCCATAGTCAAACCAGTTAACGCAACGCGTAAACGGTTACCTGGTGGCTCGTTCATCTGACCGTAGACCATTGCTACTTTGTCAAGAACGTTAGAATCTTTCATTTCGTGATAGAAGTCGTTACCTTCACGAGTACGCTCACCAACACCAGCAAACACAGATAAACCTGAGTGTGCTTTTGCGATGTTGTTGATCAATTCCATCATGTTAACGGTTTTACCAACACCCGCACCACCGAATAAACCAACTTTACCACCTTTTGCGAACGGGCAAAGTAAGTCAATTACTTTAATACCAGTTTCTAAAAGGTCAGTAGAAGCTGCTTGTTCAGCATAAGAAGGCGCTTGACGGTGAATCGGCAAACGTTCTTCAGTCGCAACAGGACCTGCTTCATCGATAGGACGACCTAAAACGTCCATGATACGGCCAAGCGTAGCTGGGCCCACTGGAACAGAGATCGGTGCGTTTGTGCTAGTTACATTAAGGCCACGTTTAAGACCTTCTGTAGAACCCATTGCGATGGTACGAACAACACCATCACCAAGTTGTTGCTGAACTTCTAAAGTAGTTTCAGTACCGTCAACTTGGAGAGCGTCATAGATCTTAGGAACGCTTGTGCGCTCAAACTCGACGTCGATAACCGCGCCGATGATCTGAATGATACGACCGCTACTCATTGCTGTCTCCTCAATTCAAACTTAATAATGTTAAACGGCAGCGGCACCGCCAACGATCTCGGAAATTTCCTGAGTAATCGCGGCTTGACGCAGCTTGTTGTAAATGAGTTGTAGGTCTTTAATCAATTGTCCTGCGTTGTCTGTCGCTGCTTTCATCGCGACCATACGAGCTGACTGCTCACATGCAACGTTCTCAATCACACCTTGATAAACCATAGACTCGATATAGCGAACCAACAAACCATTTAACAATTCTTCTGCTTCTGGTTCGTAGATATAGTCCCAACCATAAGTACGGTTGAGATCATCGCCTTCTTCTGCCGGTGCTAAAGGAACAAGTTGTTCTACTTTAGGCTGCTGAGTCATTGCATTAACGAAACCATTTGATACGAGGTAGATACGATCTAATTCGCCTTTATCAAATGCATCAAGCATAACTTGCACTGAGCCAGTTAACTGTTCCAAACTCGGCGCATCGCCAAGTTGGGTAGTTGCACCAAGCACTTTACCGCCGTAATTCTTAAAAAACGAAACCGCTTTTTGACCAATTAAAGCAAATTCAACTTCAATTGACTGCTGTTGTTGTGCTTTGACATGCTGCACAACTTTCTTGAACAAGTTAATGTTCAAGCCACCTGCCAAACCACGATCTGAAGACACTACGATATAGCCAACACGCTTAACTGGGCGATCAACCATATAACGGTGTTTATATTCAGGGTTTGCTTGTACCAAGTGAGCAATTACACGGCGCATATTATCGGCATACGGACGGCCTTGAGCCATGCGCTCTTGCGCACGACGCATTTTAGAAGCAGCTACCATTTGCATCGCGCGAGTAATCTTTTGCGTGCTCTTGATACTAGCTACTTTGGCGCGAATTTCTTTTAAATTTGCCATACGCTTAACCTAGTATTCGAAAGCCCTTTCGAGCTTCCGAAGGTTGATCCGTGAACCAAACTTAACTAAAACTGAACTTAGTAAGTTTGAGTCGCTTTAAAGCTTTCAATACCTGCTTTGATTGCTGCTTCGATGTCTTTGTTGTAATCACCAGTTTCATCGATTTGTTTCATCAACGGAGCATATTCAGAACGGAAGTAAGCAATTAACGCAGCATCAAAGTCTACGATTTTCTTAACTTCTACGTCAGCCATATAGCCTTCGTTAGATGCATAAACAGAAACAGCTTGGTCAGCAATTGAGTAAGGAGCATATTGTTTTTGCTTCATTAACTCAGTTACACGTTGACCATGTTCAAGTTGCTTACGAGTTGCTTCGTCAAGGTCAGAAGCGAACTGAGCAAACGCAGCCAATTCACGGTATTGTGCTAAAGCGGTACGGATACCACCAGACAATTTTTTGATGATCTTAGTTTGAGCAGAACCACCAACACGAGATACAGAGATACCCGCGTTCACAGCAGGACGGATACCTGCGTTGAATAATGATGTTTCTAAGAAGATCTGACCGTCAGTAATCGAAATTACGTTCGTTGGTACGAATGCAGATACGTCACCTGCTTGAGTTTCAATAATTGGCAATGCAGTTAAAGAACCAGTTTGACCAGTTACTGCGCCATTAGTGAATCTCTCAACGTAGTCAGCAGATACACGAGAAGCACGTTCAAGAAGACGTGAGTGAAGATAGAATACGTCACCCGGATACGCTTCACGACCTGGTGGACGACGTAAAAGCAATGAAATTTGACGGTAAGCAACAGCTTGCTTAGACAAATCATCATAAATGATAAGAGCGTCTTCACCGCGGTCACGGAAGTATTCACCCATTGTACAGCCAGAGTACGGAGCTAAATACTGCATTGCAGCAGGATCAGCAGCCGCAGCAGCGACAACAGTTGTATACGCCATAGCGCCAGTTTCTTCTAGCTTACGTACAACGTTTGCAATTGTTGATTGTTTTTGACCAATCGCAACGTATACACATTTAATGCCAGAGTTTTTCTGAGCGATGATCGCATCGATCGCCATTGCTGTTTTACCAGTTTGACGGTCACCAATAATCAACTCACGCTGACCACGACCCACAGGAATCATGGTATCAACTGATTTATAACCAGTTTGAACAGGCTCGTCTACTGATTGACGCCAAATTACGCCTGGTGCTACTTTTTCAACAGCATCAGTTAATTTTGCATCAATTGGGCCTTTACCATCAATTGGGTTACCCAAAGCATCTACTACACGGCCAAGAAGTTCAGGACCAACTGGAACTTCTAAAACACGACCTGTACAACGAGCTTTTTGACCTTCTTGAAGGCTTAGGTAGTTACCTAAAACAACGGCACCCACTGAATCCTGTTCTAGGTTCAGTGCCATACCAAATAAGCCGCCGTCGAATTCGATCATTTCACCGTACATTGCATCAGCAAGACCGTGAATACGCACGATACCGTCGGATACCATAACAATGGTACCTTCGTTTTTAGCGGTCGCGCTGGTGTCCAGATCTCCGATACGCTGTTTAATGAGCGCACTGATCTCGGATGGATTCAGTTGTTGCATTGCGCTATTCCTCAATCTTTTATTAGTTCAGTCTTCATCATTTGCATTATGCAAGAAGACGAGTACGCATTTTTTCAAGCTTGTTAAGCGCAGAATCATCTATCACTTGATCGCCTGCACGAATAACCACACCTGCAATCAAAGCAGGATTAACTTCTACAGAAACATTAACTGCTGCCTTGAAGCGTTTTTCTAACGCATGTGCAAGCAATTGTTCCTGAACAGAAGTTAACGGAAACGCCGATTCAATCACGACATCAACCGTATTGTTATTCTGTGATTTAAGCTGTTCATATTCTGCTGCAATTTCAGGTAACAACATTAAACGATCGTTATCTGCAAGAAGTGTCAAAAAGTTAGACACTGCTTGAGATTGATCTTCACCTAAAACTTTAGCAAAAAGCTTCACTTGCTCCGCAGGAGTAAGTTCAGGGCGATTTAAATAAGCGGAAAATGCTTCGTCTTGCACCGCAGCACTGAGCACTTGTAACGCATTCGACCAATTGTCTGTTGCACCTTGCTCAGAAGCATAAGCAAATGCTGCTTTGGCATACGGACGTGCCAACGTCAAGAGTTCAGCCATAATTCGCCTCGCTTAAAGTTTAGCAGCCAGCTGAGACAGCATGGCGTTATGAGCTTCTGCATCAACTTGTTGGTTCAGGATCTTTTCTGCACCAGTCACTGCCAAGGCAGCTACTTGTTGACGTAATTCTTCGCGAGCAGAATTGATCTCTTGATCAACAACTTCTTTAGCTTGTTGACGAATACGCTCACCTTCAGCCGCAGCTTGAGTACGAGCTTCTTCGATCAATTGCGCTGCACGACGGTTCGCTTGTTCGATCAATTGAGCCGCTTGTGCTTTAGCTGCATCAAGTTCTTGCTTCACTTGCGCTTGTGCATCGGCAAGGTCAGCTTTCGCTTTTTCTGCTGCATTTAAGCCATCAGCGATTTTACGCTGACGCTCACTAATCGCATTGATTAGTGGTGGCCAAACAAACTTCATGCAGAATGCGACAAAAAACGCAAACGCAATCGCTTGACCAATCAATGTGAGGTTGATATTCATTGCAATTCCTCAAATAGTGGATTTAGGAATTAAGCTGATTAACCTACAAATGGATTAGCGAAGATGAAGAACAAGCCAATACCAACACCGATCATAGGCACAGCATCAAGAAGACCCGCGATTAAGAACATACGAGTTTGAAGTTGTGGAGCTAATTCTGGTTGACGAGCTACAGCTTCTAAAAAGCGACCACCCAAAAGACCAAAACCAATCGCAGTACCCAAAGCACCGAAAGCGATCAAGATAGCAGATGCAATTGCAACTAGACCTAAAGTGAGTTCCATGAAAAATTCCTCAGAGGTTAGGTTATTACCAAATTAAATTAAAAAAATTCAGCCCAACCATCATTTGATAGTTAGGCAATACCATTAATGTTTTTCGCTTGCCATGCTCAAGTAAACGATGGTAAGCATCATAAAGATGAATGCCTGCAACGTGATTACAAGAATGTGGAAGATCGCCCAAGGCACAGATAACGCCCATTGAATCCAGAACGGCAATAATGCGATCAGGATAAAGATTAACTCACCGGCATACATGTTACCGAATAGTCGGAGAGCCAATGAAATAGGACGAGCAAGGAATGTTACCAATTCCAAAATCAAGTTCACTGGAATAAGCAACGCTTTTGCAACTGGATTACTTGGGTTAAATGGGTTAAGTGCCAACTCGCCTACGAAACCGCCAACACCCTTCTCGCGGATGCTGTAGAACAAGATAAGAACAAATACAGATAAAGACATACCAAGGGTAATGTTTGGATCTGTAGATGGAACGATCTTGAAGTAAACGTGGTGAGGGTCCATACCAAATACGTTAGCACCAACAAATGCAGCAACTTGAGGAATCCAGTCAACTGGAATCAAGTCCATTAGGTTCATGAGGAAAATCCACACGAAAATAGTGAGTGCAAGTGGAGCGATTAAACGTGATTTGCCATGAAAAGTATCACGGACACTTGAGTCAACAAACTCAATGATCATTTCAATTGCAGATTGGAATTTTGTTGGAACACCAGCTTTCGCAGTTTTCGCAACCATCCAAAATAACAAACAGAAAATCACACCAAGGCCAATTGACCAACCCATTGAATCCAAGTGAATTGCAGTGAACCCCATCGAATGAGCTTCTTCAGCAGTCTCAGCCAATTTCCATGTACCATCTGGCATTTTGCCATAGGTCATATTGGTCAAGTGATGCTTGATATACTCTGTCGAAGTGAGGGCATGTTCTTCAGCAGCCATAAATCACACCTGGTCAATGTCAATTACTAAAAAGAAGGGAAACGAACATCGGCGTACTGTCGATATCTCGCCACCCTCCAAAAAATCTTCAATTCTTCTTGTTTCTATACTCGTTTTTGTAGACGTGAAACCCAAAAAGGAGCAACCCACGACATCATTTGAACGAGGATAAAACCAAACAGCAATGCTAACGGTGATAAAGGTTTAACATTGCTCAAAATCAAAATAAATCCAACGATCATGATTGCAAATTTGCCTAACATGCCCCTATACATGTTAGACAGCACTTGTTTTGATGCTCTCGCACCTGCTGTTCTGAAGGATTGCCACGCAAAATAACTGGTAGCAAGCCAGCAGACCAATGCACCAAGTGCCGCACTTAATGCTGCTGTCATGTCTTTTATGCTCCACGCCACAAGTGCGGAAACAGGGATCATGCATGCTTGTAAGAAGACCAAAGCTTTTGCTAATCGTCGGTCAATCAAGCGACTAGTTTGGCTCATTATTTATCCACTCACAGCATAAATGCTTGACAAGTTTAGCTGATGATCGCTTTTAATCGCAGGCATTATAGAGTTACACCCCTGAACATGCAATCTTTTCCCGACTTTAGTCGGGGTTTTTCGTGACAGGTGGTGCTGACGCTACAGTCAGCCTTTGTTTACTTTTTATCTTACTTTTGCGTATTTAATACACATTTATCAGTTTTTATAGCCAGTTTCTTCCATGCTGTTACAAAATCGTCCTCATTATTCATACTTTCATCAACGGGTTGGAAGGTAATACTGCCCAGTTTCTGATATTGACCTTTTGTTGTGAAACTTTCTGCAAGTAAACACATCTGAGGTTTTGGTCGATTATCATTAAGATACTTAATTTGAGCCGCTGTAGGCGCAACATGCGGGTCATCCGTTAAAGCACCTGCAAACTTTAAATTAAGCGAGCGTTCCAAATACTGATAAGCATCATGATAAGACCAATATGGTTTTCCATTACTTGAGCTATCATAAGCTTGAGCTGCCTGTAACATATTCCGAGCAAATACATTGGCATTATTCCAATATTTCGCTTTACTTTCAGGATGCTGCTGTGAACGCAAAGCCGCAATAAAAAAGCCAATCCGCACTGCATTGTTTGGTTCTAACCAGACATGCGTATCTACAGTATTTGGTAAAGCAGCGCCACGCGTATTACGCTGTGGCAAAACAGAAAGAATACCACTGTCTAATAAAGAAATTGCTTTCTTATTGTTACTCAGCAATTTGTTTAAAGGAGCTTCATGAGCTTTTCCTAACCAGATCACTAAAGAAGCATCATTGATTGCTTTACGATGCGCTGGGGTGAGTTGTACGTCATGCCCGCTTTGACCTTGAAGCAACAACTGAGGCTCTTCAACGCCTTTGGTAATTTCTTTTGCAATCAAATAGATTGGGTGTGTAGAGACAACCAAACCCTGACTCCAACCTAACGTACTCATTAAAGAGAACATACTGAAAACAAAAACGCGGAACATGACAGACCATCAATTAGTAATAGCTCGAAGCATGTTATAATATAACAAAGTTACAAAAATACCTAAGATTAATCGAATGAAGCATCGCTTCATGCTAATATTCCATTAAAAATTTGAGGTTATGTCTATGAGTTCTTGCACGCATGAACATCATGATTCTTTACATGGTGTTCATGATCACCATAATGTCGCAAGTCGTTTAGCTGAAGCAGAAACTTTATGTTCTGCGGTTGGCGCACGCCTTACGCCTTTACGTAAAGAAGTTCTTGAACTCATTTTAAATGCTTCAGGCCCAATGGGTGCGTACGACTTATTAGCACGTATTAAAAGTCAAACCGATCGCCCTGCCGCTCCTCCAACTGTTTATAGAACTTTAGACTTCTTATTAGAAAAAGGTCTAATTCATCGCTTAACATCTATTAATGCTTATATTCCATGTTGTCATCCACGTGAAGGCCATCAAGCTGCATTCTTAATTTGCACCGAATGTCACACTGTTAAAGAAGCATCTTCACAAGGTCTGACTCAACAACTCGACCAACTTGCAGCTTTAGATGATTTCACAGCACAACACAGCATTATTGAAATTTCGGGGAAATGCCAGCAGTGCCGCACAGCTCGCTAGATCCTGTATTGATTCAACTGGAACAGGTTTCTGTTCACCGTGATGATCGGGATATATTAAAAAAAGTCGATTTTGATCTACATCAAAATGAAATTGTGACCTTAATTGGTCCGAATGGTGCAGGTAAGTCGACTTTAATTAAAGTTCTACTTGGAATTTTAAAACCAAGTAGCGGACGCGTCATAAGCGATAAAAAACTAAAAATGGCTTATGTGCCTCAAAAATTTAATCCTTCTCATAGTCTTCCTTTACGTGTTCAAGATCTATTAGATCTTGAAAAATGTAGCCCTAGCCTTCGCCAAGAAATTATTCAAGATACTGGTATTGCCAAGCTACAACAATCAAAAGTACAACAGCTTTCTGGTGGAGAGCGCCAACGTGTGCTGCTTGCACGTGCTTTACTTAGGAAGCCAGATATCCTTGTTCTTGATGAACCTATGCAGGGACTAGATATTCAATCTGAAGCTGAGCTTTATGAATATGTGCGTAGTCTGCCGGAGCGTTATGGATGTGCCATTTTAATTGTTTCACATGATCTACAATGGGTTATGCAAGGGACGCATAGAGTTGTTTGTTTAAACAAGCATATATGTTGCAGCGGTTTACCTGAGAATATTCAGCAGCATCCTGAGTATCAGGCAATATTTGGCACTCAGCGAGTTTTTTACCAGCACCATCATGACCACTGTGCGCATGGTGATGCAGCACACCCTTGTCCTCACAATAGTCGACCTCACATTCACCCGGAACCGGAAGTTTAAGCCATGATGGAATGGTTACAATTATTGTTGCCCGCATGGATTATGGGAACCTTATTGGTCTTTTTGACCGCACCACTTGGTTGTCTCATGTTATGGAGACGTATGTCTTTTTTTGCAGACACCATGGCACACGGAACCTTACTTGGGGTAGCAATTGCCGGTGCTTTAAGCCTCCCTCTTTGGCTTGGCGTGGCAGGTACGGCTATTTTATTAGTCGCTATTTTATGGGCACTGCATGACAATCGCTTGCCAAACGATGCTCTACTTGCCTTATGCTCAGCAACTTTACTATGTAGTGGCCTTCTGTTTATTCAACATGTTCCGAGTTTAAGACCAGAACTTTTGAGTTATTTGTTTGGTGACTTATTAAGTATTGATTGGCCAGACCTACCTGTTTTCACATTAATTATTGCAGTATCACTGGCAATTCTTTATCGCTTTTGGCAGCCTCAAATTCAAATTGCAATTGATCCGGACATTGCGATTAGTGAAGGTGTAAATGCAAAATGGCAGCGTCTCATTTTTATGTTACTGCTAGCCTTATTTACAGTTTTAGCTTTACGAGCAGTAGGTTCACTTTTAATGGGTGCTTTACTGGTTATTCCAGCATTGAGCGCTCGACTACTCGCTCATTCACCAAAGCAAATGGTTATTTGGGCTTTTGTTTTAGCTCAACTCGGTGTCAGTGTGGGCCTATGGTCAAGCGCAGCACTTAATATCTCAACTGGCCTCAGTATTGTTTTATGTATGGCGTTGAGTTTTGCTCTTATTTTTATGGTTCAAAAAATCAAAAACCAAACTCAAGCAGCCTAAATCAGGCTGCTTGATGAACTGTGCTGAGTAATAAAGCTGCGCAACTAAACATGACAGCAAAACCACGGTTCAAATATTTTTGCTGTTTAGGTGAACGAAGTAATCTTAAAACTTTTGATGCTAGTCCTGTATATCCAGCCATTACAATCAAATCAATCGTAACCATAGTGGCTGCCATAATTAGATATTGTATCCATTGAGGTTTGCTTAAATCTAAGAACTGAGGCAAAACTGCCAACAAAAAAACAATCGCTTTAGGGTTACTGATATTGACCACAAAGCCATTTAACAGCAGAGCAGAAATAGACTTATTCTTTTTTTCATGTTGAATTTCTATATCTTTTACTGGTGCAATCCACTGCAAATAAGCTAAATACAATAAATAGGCTACCCCAAACCATTTAACCGCCTGAAAAGCCAATGGGGTCGTTGCAAATAAAACCCCCACACCCGCCGCTACAATCATGATTTGAATTAACAAAGCAATTTGCAAACCGATCGCATTCCAGTAACCATGTCTAAAGCCATAATTTAAGCCGCTCGACATAGAAGCTATAGCCCCTGCTCCCGGAGAAATACTAATGACCCAACAGGCCAACATATAAGCAAACCAAACTTGCAAAGACATAGCGAAAATAGACAATAAAAGTGGAATTATACCGTTTTATAAAACTATCGTGGTGATAATTCAAACAATAAAATCAATAAATAGACTACTAACGGCTCTTCGCATCAGGCACAATAATTGAAGCTCATACTAAATTATAATTGAGGAGATACCTTCTAATGACTGCTCAATCTGTCATTTTGCCATTACCATCTGATCATGCCCGTTTTATTGTTCTTCGTTTAAAAGATTTAACAATTGCTGAATTAAAAGAACAACTCGAAGCTTTATTTGAAACACGTGACCGTCTCATTACTCAGCATTCAGACGCGCAAATCAAAACAGCAGTCGCTTTTGGTCCAGAACTTTGGAAACAACTTTACAGTCAGTCTCCTGCTGGCTTTAAACAACTTGAACCAGAAAATGGTGCATTCAATATGCCTGTCGTACCAGCTGATGTGCTTATTCACATTGCCAGTATGCGTTCAGATATTTGTTTTGCATTAAGCCAAGCATTTTTTGAAGGTATTAAAGATAAAGTTGAAGTTCTGGATGAACGTGTTTGCTTCCGTTATTTCGATGGTCGTGATATTACTGGCTTTATAGATGGTACTGAAAATCCTCAATTTCCAGATGACCGCGCGGAAACAGCCCTACTCCCAGAAAGTGCTGGAGTATTTGCAGATGGTAGTTTCATATTTGCACAGCGCTATGCACATGACTTGGAAAAATGGAAAAAACTTAAAGTCGATGCACAAGAAAATGTGATGGGACGTACTAAGCTTGAATCTATTGAATTAGATGATGACGTTAAACCACAAAATGCCCATGTTGCTCGTACTGTCGTTGAAGATGATGAAGGCGAAGAAATGGAAATCCTACGTCACAGCTTACCTTATGGTGACGGTCGAGGTGATCAAGGTTTATTCTTCATTGCTTACACTAAAGACCTGAGCATTATTGATGCGATGTTAAAGCGCATGTTTGGTACAAGTGGGGATGGCATCCATGACCGCTTATTGCACTTCGTGACACCACTTGACGGGGCATATTACTTTGCACCAAGTGAAGAACTATTAGAAGAAATTTTAGAGGCTTAAAAGAAAAAAAGAGGAGCTTAAGCTCCTCTTTTCACATTCTCATTCTTAGAAAGGAATACGCTTATATTTACGGTATTCTGGTTTCCAGAACGATTGATCAATCTTCTGCTTAAGCAAATCATCACTAATAGTTACAGCCACACCATCTGCCATTGCAGCTTTTGCCACTTCAAATGCAATTACTTTAGACACTTGTTGAATTTCGCCTAAAGGTGGCAATAAGTCAGCTTGTGGATCTTTCAGCAACGGTGAACAGTCTGCTAAAGCACTACTTGATGCCATGAGCATGTTTTCTGTAACGCGTTTAGCGCCTGATGCTACTACACCTAAACCAATACCAGGGAAGATGTATGAGTTGTTGCACTGAGAAATATTATAAAGCTTGCCGTGATGATTTACAGGTGCAAATGGGCTACCCGTTGCAATTAATGCTTTACCTTCAGTCCATTCCACAATATCCGCCGGTACTGCTTCTACACGCGAAGTCGGGTTAGATAACGGCATCACAATTGGTCGTTCACAATTGGCAGCCATTGTTTTAATAATTTCTTCGGTGAATAGGCCCGGCTGACCAGAAACACCGATTAATACTGTAGGCTTGGCATTTTTAACAACATCAAGCAGTGAAATCACTTCTTCAATATTGCCCCATTGGTCTACTACTTCAGCTTTTTGAGCTAACTTACGTTGGAAGTCTAATAGATTTGGCTGATTTTCAGTGATCAAACCAAAACGATCCACCATGTAAACACGAGCACGTGCTTCAGCATCGGTTAGTCCTTCTGAAACCATTTGTGCAACGATTTGCTCTGCAATACCACAACCAGCTGAACCTGCACCTAAGAAAGCAATTGTTTGGTCTTTTAATTGTTTGCCTGCTGCACGGCTTGCAGCAATTAAACTACCAACAGAAACCGCTGCTGTTCCTTGAATATCATCATTGAAACAACAAATTTTATCGCGATATTTTTCTAAAAGTGGCATCGCATTTTTTTGTGCGAAATCTTCAAACTGGATGAGCGCTTTTGGCCAACGACGCTTTACAGCTTCAATCACCATATCTACAAAGTCATAATACTCATCACCACTAATACGTGGTTGACGCCATCCCATGTAGATCGGGTCATTTAATAATTGAGGGTTATTCGTCCCTACATCGATTGTGATTGGCAATGTGTAAGCAGGGCTAATACCACCACATGCGGTATACAGCGAAAGTTTCCCAATTGGAATACCCATGCCGCCAATGCCTTGGTCACCAAGACCTAAAATACGTTCACCATCCGTAATCACGATGACTTTGACATTATTTTTATTAACGTTTTGCAAAATATCATCAATCACATCACGATCTGGATATGAAATAAAAACACCACGATGACGGCGATAGATATCAGAGAAACGTTGACATGCTTCACCCACAGTTGGTGTGTAAATAATTGGCATCATCTCTTCAAGATGATTTTCAATTAAGTGGTAGAACAGAGTTTCGTTGGTATCTTGGATATTACGTAAATAGATGTGCTTATTAATATCATCATTGAAAGCACAATATTGCTGATAAGAGCGTTGGCTTTGCTCTTCGATAGTTTCAATAATATGTGGAAGTAACCCGTGTAAGTTAAAGTTACTTCTTTCTTCTTGAGTGAAAGCGGACCCTTTGTTTAAAAGGGGTAACTCTAAAAGTGTATAGCCTGCATAAGGGATATAAAGGGGATGTTTACTTGGGTGACCTGATATCATTGCCTATCTCATTTTCCAGCTTAGAACTCAGAAAAGTACAGTTTCAGCACTCTCTAAAGCTCGTTGTATGCGTAAGCTTAAGACTATTTAATACAAAATAGGTATTTTAAACTGTGATATTGAAATTGAATACTATTTAGAAAAAACATATAACAAAATTAATATTAAAAATTAATTACTTACATTTTTCATCTTTTTTTAAATTATTCTTTATTAACTCTATATC